>DATAVM010000178.1:0-2073 GCA_036267775.1 Gemmatimonadales bacterium | reverse complement strand
AGCGCGCGCCAGACCTTGTCGGGCGGCTGGTGCAGATCCCGCACCAGCACGAGCGTCCAGTTATCGCCGTCCTTCTGTACTTCGGCCCCGGTGGCGGGACCCGGCTTGTACTGATCGCGGCTGCTCATCGCTTGCTCCTTGTTTTCTGGCTGGCAAGTGCACCACACCACATCCTTTGCGCACGGCTCGGTGCAGGAGCACTACCCTACGGCGTGGCGTCCTTGCCGCGGTGGCGCTCGACCACATCGGTCGCCTCTTCCACGCGCTCGATGTATGCGGTCACGGATTCGTGCTCATGCCGTACCGGTAGCGCAAAATGCACATCGTCGGGTTCGGTGACGTGACCCGCCGGCGCCTCGTCCACCATGAGATCGCCACCGTGGGCTTCGACCGCGCCTTCAAATCGCTCGACCGCCTCCTCGAGCGCCGTGAGCTCGTCGGCGTCTTCCCGCCCGGTCAACATCACGCCGCGCGCCTCGAGCCGCGCGGCAGTCTGCCGCGATACCCGTTGAAGATCTTCGGAATCACTGGCCATCGTACACTCCTGACAAAAAGTGGCAACCCGCCGTTCGCATGACACACTTGACGAATATCGCCGTCACATTCGCCACACTGGCCACCGCCGCCGGCGCGGTGGTCATTCCGACACTACTTGCGCGGAATCGCCAATCGCATCTGGCCTTCGTGAAAGGTCAGGTGCGTGGTCCGCGCGATCAGCACCGCCAGCCGATTGCGGAGTGGCTCCTTGGCAAAGTCATCCGGTGACACGGTGTTATGGCGTTCAAGCCATTCGGCCGGCGTCAGCTTGTGCAGTGCGGCCGCCAGCCGTTCGTTGACCTCGTGCCAGGCGGCGCGGAGGTCGGCCGCCGACATCGTATCGGGATGCGCGCGATCGGGACTGGTGATGAACGCTTCGTCCAGCGCGGCGTACTTGCGCTCGCCCACACGCATGAGCTGGACCAGCCGATCCTGTACGGCCGTGAGGTGGCCGAGGAGATAGTAGATGCGATTGCGGCCGGCGGCCACTTCGCGCTGCAGATCCGCATCGCTGAATTCCGCCAGCGTCTTGTCGGCGCGCGCCACGGTATCCTGCCACGCGCGCACCACGGTCTGCACGAGCGTCGTGTCGATATGGGACGCGGCGGCATTTGTCTGTTGTGTCATGCGGTGCCTCGATAGCTTTGGAGAGTTCGTGCCACCGCCCCAATGCGGTCGCCGCCTACCATAGGCACACATTCTTGATCGAGCAAGCCTCCGAGGTTGTCATCATGCCGCTTACCGCCGTCGATGCTGTTCCCGCCCTGGTTGTCATCGACCTGCAAAAGGGAATCGCCGGTCTTCCCACGGTGCACCCGTTCGCCGGCATCGTCGAGCGCACCGCGCGCCTGGCGCATGTGTTCCGCGAGCGAAACTTTCCCGTCGTGCTCGTCAATGTGGACGCGATGGCCCCCGGCCGCACTGACCGCCCGCGGCCCACCTTCACGTTCCCGCCCGACTGGGCCGAGATCGTTCCCGAACTGCATCAGGAGCCCAGCGACCACGTCGTCACCAAGCAGCGCGTCGGCGCCTTTCTCGGCACGTCGCTCGACGACTACCTGCGCAAGCGCCATGCAACGCAGATCGTCCTTGCGGGCGTATCGACCAGCGCCGGCGTGGAATCGACGGCACGAAGCGCCTACGACCTCGGCTACAACGTGGTCTTCGCGATCGATGCGATGACCGACCTCGATGCGGACGCGCATCGCTTCTGTCTGGAGAAGGTCTTTCCGCGCTTTGGCGAAACGGAGACGACCGATCGGATTCTTGCGATGCTAGCGACGGCCTGAGACCTGGGCCTGGAGCCCTTGCCTGTCATTCTGAGCGAAGCGAAGGATCTCGAGGCTCATTGCTGCGAGGGCCTCCGAGTCGTGCGGGGCGCGAGATCCTTCGCTGCGCTCAGCAACTGTCTTGCCGGTGTCAAGCCGGCTCGGTCCGCCACATGGTCCCACGGGCGACCATGACATTCAGAATGCCGAGCAGTTTCCGCATGCACGCGACGATCGCCACTTTAAACGGTTTGCCGCGCGCCCGCAG
>DATAVM010000177.1:0-5956 GCA_036267775.1 Gemmatimonadales bacterium | reverse complement strand
CACGTTGCTGAGCGAGTAGCGGACCACCTTGGTCTGCGTGTACACCGGGTTGGTGGTCGACGCCGCCACATCGGAGGTCTGCGACAGCGTCGGCTTCTCGCTGATCACTTCACCGGACGGTCGTACCACGCGCATCCAGTTGACCGTCGCCTTTTCGCGGTCGGGCTGATACGAAATGCTCTGCTCGGCCCAGCGTTCCACGCCGGCCGGCTTGAGAATCTGGATGACCTGACGGTACGTGCGGGTCTCGTGGCCGTTGGGTTCAAAGCGCACAACGCCTTCATCCAGCAGATACACATAGGGATACTCGCGATACGCGGTCGAATCGACGGCAAGCGAGTAGATGGAATCGACGGCGACGCGCGCAACGGGCCGGGAAGAACGGACCGCGGCGTGCGAACCGGGAATCAGCGTCAGGCCGATCGCAGCGGCGAACGGCAGGGAAGACGACAACGGCATTGACCAGCTCCGTGAAAGAAAATCCACGGATGTAAGCTAGCGGGGCCCTCGCGCGAGCCCCGCCATAGTCCCGTAAGGAACCGGACCGGTGATCTTCAGCGTACCAGTGCCGGCACGGTGCGCCATCCCTCGATCACCTGGTCGGTGGTCCGTAGTTGCCGCTCTGCGTCAGTGGCGTACCACGCCTTGAAGTATTCCAGACCCTGCTGATGCGCGTCGTCGGTGAATGCCTGCAGCGCATCGGTCACCCAGACCAGATCGTAGCCGCGCTGGAACGCGTCGCCCGAGGTGTGCCGAGCGCAGCAGTCGGTGTGGAGGCCGGTAACAAAGAGCTTGCCCACGCCGCGTTGGCGGAGTTGCGCATCGATGTCGGTCTCGACGAATGGCGAGTAAGTCTGCTTGGGAATGACCAGGTCGCCCGGATGCGGTGCCACGGCCGGAACGATCTCGGCCTCATGGCTGCCGGCCATGGAATGGGGCGGCCACTTGGCGAGCTCGCTGTCGCCGGGCTGGTGCGCGTCGGTGGTGTAGACCACCAGCACGCCGGCGGCGCGCGCCGCATCGAGCAGGCGAGCGAGTGCGGGGAGAATGGCCTGCGCACGGGCCTGGTATTCGGGTCCGCCTGCGTCGGCGATCACGCCGCCGGGGTAGACAAAATCGTTGGCCAGGTCGACCACAATGACGGCGCTGCGGCGGGCATTGGAACGGGATGATACGGACATCGGTCACTCCCATTGGTGTGAGGTCAACCAGAGAGGGGCCGTTTGGGCAACGCCTTGGCTCGCGGAGATGCGAGCCCTCTCGCTGGTGCGCAGACTGCTGCGCGGCGGGAATATAAGGGGGGCGGAACCGGGATGGTTTGCCAGTAGTTGCTCAGTGGGTGTATCGTCCGTTGTCTCTCTGTCCGGAGCGCCGTTGCCGCTGGTTGATCGCCGCAAGTTTCTCAAACAGCTGGGCCTCGCGGCAGGCGGTGTTGCGCTGTCGCCCGTGGCGGCACGTGCGCTGTCCGCAGGGATTCGGCGAAGCGGGTCGGCCGAGTTTGTCTTTGCGCGCCTGCGCTACGATTCCGGCGACTGGGACTACAATCCCAAGGTCTGCGCCAACGTGCTCGATGCGGTGGTCCAGTACACCACGATTCCCGTCAATCAGCAGGAAGTGGTGATTACTGCCGACTCTCCTGACCTCGGCGCGTATCCCTTCCTCTTCATGACCGGCCACAAGCTTGTGCGCTTCAATGAGAAGGAGCGCGAAGGACTGCGCCGCTATGTCAACGACGGCGGATTGCTCTTTTCCGACGACTGCAACCACGATGTGAACGGCCTCTATGCCAAATCGTTCGAGGCCGAGATGCAGCGGACCTTTCCGTCGGATGTGCTGGCGCGGATTCCGGCCACGCATCCGCTCTATCGCGCGTTCTTCACCTTTCACGGACCGCCGCAGACCAGCCAGGAAATCAATGGTTGGGGCGACAACGTCGTGCACGACTATCTGCGCGGCATCGAGCGCCACGGCCGGCTGGGTGTGATCTACGCCAATCAGGACTATGGCTGCGAGTGGGATTACGACTGGAAGAACAAGCGCTTCCGCGCGCGCGACAACACGCAGTTCTCGGTGAATCTCGTCGTCTACGCGATGACCTGAACGGTAACCACCGTTCTCTTCCAATTCCGGTGACATTTCCCATGCGCGTGTGTCGAGTGTTCGCGCTCCTCTCCGTATTGGCGCCTCCTGGATCGGCGGCGTGTCAGCGCGCGCCGGCGGTACGCATCCCGATACCATTCGCGACCGGGCCGCTGCTCGCGATTGCCGGCGACGAAGTTACCTGGCAGAGTCCGGCCTACGACACGACGCTCCTCTTCACCGCCGATGCGTCCTATCACAATCACGCGCTGCGCCTTCTCGTGGACCTGGGCACCGATCGGACACTCGTCTGGTCGCAGCGGCTGCCCGCCCTGGACCTGCCGCACGCATGGAGCAACGGGGCAGTGACACGGACGGTGCGCACGCGCGGCAAGGTGGACCTGCGTCACTTGCCTGCCTCGGTCGACACGGCGGCGTCATTGGTGATTCCGTTCCGTGACTCGGTCCAGGAAGTCTGGTATTCGGACGCGGCGCTCCACGCCACCATTCTCGACGTACTGCTGGTCGGCCAGCGGCGGTTCGATCACGTCGCGACGGATGAAATGCCCGGCGGCATCGATCGGGTCGACGGCATTCTCGGCATCGACCTGCTGACCGGATTCGACCTGGAGTTCAATCGGAAGACCGGGCGGTTCGCGATGTACGAGCCGGATGCGACGGCGCTTCCTGCGGGCCTGGTCGCGTCAGACTGCACGCCGGCAAGAATTACTTCCGTGCCGCGATGGCTGCATAGCTACGCGATCACGACGCAGGATATCGATGGGCGAGAACACATCGATACAGCGATACACTTTGTCCGGGACATGACACCCACCGGCGGCCTCGACGCACGGCAACAGGCGGTCCGTGAGTTCCGGATTCCGGTGAGCGTTAACGGCCGCATCAACGATGCCCTCTTCGACCCCGGCGCCAACGCCACGATCATGAATTGGGAAGAAGCCGCCCTGCTCGGTATTACCCGCAGCGATCCGCGGCTACACGTCGACCGGCGATATGACGCGACGACGGTCGTCAACGCGCCGGCGATCGACGGGATTCGCCTGGCGATCGGAAATCGGCGGCTCGCGGATGCTCCGGTGGTGATCAGCGACGGCTGGTTTGCAGAGACCTACTACAATGCCGGACCGGGTCCCAGGATCACGCTCGGGCTCGATGCACTGCGGGACCGGGTGCTGTTCTTGGGCTGGCGGTCGGCGAGAGTCTGCGTGGCTGGCGGATAGCATCCGCCGCCAGGAAACCAAACGCCGCCCGGCAGAGATGCCGGGCGGCGTTTGTCATGCACGAGCCTCGAGATCCTTCGCTGCGCTCAGGACGACAACAAAACGGCCTCAATCAAACGCGCCACCCACCAGGATCTTCCGGATACACAGCCACGGCGAGCCGTGTGAGATGGTGTTGGTCTGCGTGGGCTGGCCCTTGGCGTCGCCGCCGGTGCCGTGCTTCTGGTATTCATTCGGCCCGGTGATGCCGTCGAGCGAGCCCCAGAAGTCGGTGGTGATGGCGTTGTAGGTCACGTCGGTGCATTGCCGCGTGATCTTGCCGTTCTTGATCTCCCAGAAGATGTGCCCGCCGAACTGGCCGTTGTAGCGCTGCTGGTCGATCGAATAGGACCCGCGGCCGTCAATCATCACGCCATCCTTCACATCGGCGATGAGCTCGTCGCGCGTGGGCGAATTGGCCGGCCCCGCCTCCAGATGCACGTTCGCCATGCGCAGGAACGGATAGTCGCGCCACGACGTGCCAAAGGTGCAGCCGCGCGAGAAGTTCTGGCCAATCAGGTGCGCCGTCTCACGATTGGTCTGCACATCCACCAGAATGCCCTCGCGAATCAGCGGCCACTTCTGCGTCTTCACACCGTCGTCGTCAAAGCCCACCGAGCCCAGGCCGTTGTCGGTCTTGTCGGCAGTGATATTGAGGTGCTTGGAGCCGTACTTGAGCTTGCCGATATCGGAGATTTTCACAAAGCTCGTGCCGGCGTAGTTCGCTTCGTAGCCCACGATGCGGTCGAGCTCGGTCGCGTGCGAGATCACCTCGTGAATGGTGAGCATCGCGTGCGACGGCGACAGGATCAGATCCTTGAGACCGCTCGCGCCAAGCGGCTTGGCGGTACACATCTCGACCGCGTCGTTCGCGACGCGCTCCGCCGCGCTGAGGAAGTCGCAGTTCTCCGCGATCTCCCAGCCGCCGGTGCCCGGCACGCCGGGATACTGGCGCGTCTTGGTCACATCGCCGACCTTGGCGGTGACACTCATGTTGGGCGTGGTGGTATAGAGCTGCTGCTCGATGTATGAGCCCTCGCTCGACGCATAGTAGCGCCACTCATAGCCGTGCTGAGCGGAGACCATGACCGCGGTCACACCCGGTACCTTGCTCGCGATATCGACAATCTTCTGCGCCCACGCCTGCTTGTCGGTCTGCGACACCGTGGTCGGATCCTTGACCATCGGCGTGATGTAGTTCTCGATGTACTTGGTGGGCGGGGTGAGCTTGAGATCCGCCTTCTTGGCGATGGCACTCGCCTTGGCGACCTCGACAGCCACGCGCGTCACGCGCCGCAGTTCGTCTTCCGTCACGATCGGGCTGCTGGCAAAGCCCCAGACGCCGCTGTGAATCACGCGGACACCAAAGCCGCCGGCCTTGCGATCCTCTTCGGTCGGAATGCCGGTGCCGCCGCGACCGCCCCGGCCACCGCGTCCACCACCACCGCCACCTCCGCCGCCGCGACCGCCGCCTCCACCACCGCCGCCGCCACGCCGGCCACCAAAGCCGCCGGTGCTATCAGCGCCACCGCGGCCGCCCGCGCCGGCAGTGCGATAGTTGGCCATGCCGCCAGGAATGTTGGCGGTCATGGTGAAGCGCACATCGGTGTAGCTCGCACCGCCAAGCTTGCCTTCGGCGAGCACGATGTCGGCGAGGGCCTTGAACTTCGACTCAAGGACGCGGCCTTCGGGCGAATCGGCGATGATCTGCGCCACGATGTCGTGGGCGTGCCGGTCCGTGATGGAAAAGGCGCCCGCGGCCGTGACCGCGGCACCTTTGACAAAATCGCGACGAGATGGGCTCATGTCGTTGCCTGTCAGACGGCTGGAGAGATGGAAGTCATGTAGAACTCTTCAATGCGCACCGGCGGAACGAGTGCCGCGCCAGTGCCGAACTCTTCGCCCATGCCCATGGGAACGGGCTTGCCGACCAGCGTCAGATTGTTGTACCCCACGAGCGGCGACATGTTCCAGCGGAAGTTCTGCACCGGACCCACGATCTCGCCGTTCTCGATCAGGAACAGGCCGTCACGCGTCATCCCGGTGTTGAGCAAGGGCTGTTCGTCCGATGGGACGCCGCGGATATACCAGAGTTGGGTGACCAGCAGACCGCGCCGCGTCTGCTTGATCATGTCTTCGATCGACAGATCCGAACCTGCCTGCATCAGGCTCATGTTGAGCGTGGCGGGCTGGTTGGTCGAGAAGTTCTTGAGCACGCCGTTCTCGACCCACGTGACCGGCGCGCCCGGCTTGTTGCTGCCGAGAATGGTGGTCTGCCGCAGTGTCGCGTTGCCGACATCACTCTTGAGCGTGAACATATCGCCCAGGATCTTGTCGCCCGGCTTCTTGCCGCGCATGAACGAGCCGCCACCACCGCCACCGAATCCACCACCACCGCCGCCGCCGCCAAAGCCACCGCCACCGCCGGTGCCAGCCGATGGAGCGGGCGTCGTGGAGGGCGCGGTGTTCTGGACCGGCGCGGCCGCGCCGGTGACGGCGGGGCCGGTCGTTTCAGGGGCGGGTTGCTGTGCGTTTTCTTCAGCCATGATGCACGTTGTCTTTCGTCTTGCTCGTCGCTCGAAGCTAGAACTGCAAAC
>DATAVM010000176.1:0-4244 GCA_036267775.1 Gemmatimonadales bacterium | reverse complement strand
CTACTCCGCCCGAATCATCTCCAGCCGAACGGTGTCCACCAAGCCGATTTGACGCCGCGGCCTTGCGGTCCGTTGTGAAAGAGCGGTCGCAGCAGGTCATAGCTTCCCCGTATATTCCACCCCTATGGGAACTGCTGTGCCCGCCGCCGTCCACAATCCGCTCGCCCGCTGGCGGTCAGAATTCCCCATCTTCGCGGCCACCACCTATCTCAATTCGTGTTCCCTCGGCGCCCTGTCGCGTCAGTCGCGCGAGCGCGTCGAGGGCTATCTCGATCAGTGGAACGCCCGCGGTGCCGCCAACTGGTATGACCAATGGTGGGGCGCGCTCGAAGAGTTGCGGCTGCGCTATGGCCGCGTGGTGAACGCCCACGCCGGCGAAATCGCGTTGCACACGTCGATTTCCGGCATTCTGGGCGTGCTCGCCAGCGCGATCGATCTCACGCGGCGCAAGCGCATCGTGACGACGCGCCTCGATTTTCCCACGCTGCCCTATCAATGGCTGCCGCGCGACGCGGAGGTCGTGTTCCTCGACAGCGCCGATGGCGTCACCGTGCCGGTGGAAGCGTTTGAGCGAGCGGTCGATGATCGCACCGCCGTGGTGGCGACGAGCCACGTCTACTTCGCGTCGGGCGCCATTCAGAACGTCGCCGCCATCGCCGACATTGCGCGCCAGCATGGCGCATGGTCGCTCATCGACGGCTATCAGGCCGCGGGCCAGTTGCCGGTGGACGTCCAGGCACTCGGCGTGGACTTCTACTGTTCGGGCGGGCTCAAGTGGCTGCTGGGTGGTACGGGCATCACCTTCCTCTTTGCACGTCAGGCCACGACGCATCAGTTGCGACCGCAGGCGAGCGGCTGGTTTGCCCATCGCGATCAATTCGCGTTTGACCCCACCTCGTTCGTCCCGCACGACGATGCGCGCCGCTTCGAGGCCGGAACACCGGCGCTCATGCCGGTCTTTGCGCAGCTCGGCGGCCTCGATGTGATCGAAGCGATCGGTGTCCCGGCCATCCGGGAGGCGACCAGTACCCTGACCGAAGACCTGATCGACGCGGCACGCGCCAGAGGATTGCATCCCAGGGTCGCCCCGAGTGCGGCGGAACGCACCGCCATCGTCATGCTGCCGAGACGCGATCCGCGCGCCGACGTGGCGCGGCTGGCGGCAGCGGGTTTCATCGTTGACTCGCGGCCGGGACATGTCCGGGTATCGCCCTACTTCTATAACGTCGCGGACGATCACCGCGCATTGCTTGAGGAATTGGGTCATGAGCGTGGATCATGAGTAAGGCCGCGACCAAGACGGTGCGCCCGCCGCGGGGATCGCGCAAGTCGCGTCCCACCGAAGACGAGCAACTGCTCAATCTCACGCTCGATCCGGAAGCGCTTCGGCAGCGCGAGACGTCGGACTCGTGGCGGGTGCTGCGGATTACGGGCGAATTCGTCTGGGGATTCGACAACCTGCAGGACGTGGCGGGAGCGGCGTCGTTCTTTGGCTCCGCGCGCACCAAGTCCACCGATCCGATGTATCGGGCGGCGCAGGAAACCGGCCGCCTCTTTGCGCGTGCCGGCATTCCGGTGCTGACCGGCGGCGGACCCGGCATCATGGAGGCCGCCAACAAGGGCGCGTTTCAGGCGGGCGGCATGTCGATCGGCTGCAACATCGAACTGCCGCACGAACAGCGATCCAATCGGTATCTCACCCGCTCGCTCGACTTCAAGTTCTTCTTTGTGCGCAAGACCATGTTCATGAAGTACGCGCTCGGTTTTGTCGTCTTTCCGGGCGGCTACGGCACGCTCGACGAGCTGTTCGAGGCGCTCACGCTGATCCAGACGCGCAAGGTGACCGACTTTCCCGTGGTGCTCTTTGGCAAGGCGTACTGGCGCGGCATGCACCGCTGGATCCTCGATCGCCTGCTGGATGAGAAGATGATCTCGCCCGGGGATGAGAAGCTGTTCACGCTCACCGACGACCCGGCATATGCTGTCGCGACGCTGCTCGATGCGCGCAAGCGGCTCCATCTGGCGGGAACCCGGTAGTTCTCGTGCCCGCGACGCGGCAGTTCGATCGCTCGCCCGATCTCCGGCGTCATGCGTGGCTTACGCTGTCGCTGCTGTCGGCGATCAATCTGCTCAACTATCTCGATCGCAACGTCATCTTTGCGCTCTTCGAGCCGATCAAGCGCGACCTCCACCTCTCCGATGTCGAGCTCGGCTGGCTTGGCTCCGCGTACATCCTGGTCTTCTCCGTTGCGGCGCTGCCATTCGGCGTGCTGAGCGACCTCAAGAGTCGCAAGAATGTCATCGCCATCGGCACCGCGCTGTTCAGCATCTTCACGTCTCTCGGTGGTCTGGTGCGCAGCTTCGTGGGCCTCTTTGTCACACGCGCCGCCGTGGGCATCGGCGAGGCCGCATACGGCCCCGCATCCAATTCACTGGTCGCCGACTACTTCCCGGGGCGCGATCGTGCCTTCGCCATGGGAATTCTCAACGCCGGCATTCCCATCGGCGGCGTACTGGGCATCTACCTTGGCGGCTGGCTCGGCGGGCTCTACGGCTGGCGCGTGGCGTTCATTGCGGTGGGCCTGCCGGGACTGGTCTGCGCGCTGCTCATGCGGCGCGTGGTCGATCCCACGCGGTCGGACAAGCCGATGGGCATCCGCTCGGCGGTCAAGGCGCTGGGACTGACCGTGGTGGGGACTATTCGGCAATTCGCGCCGCTCATCGGATTCACCGCCGTCGGGTTCCTCGCGGCGTGGCTGCTGACGCGGCGCTTTGGCAGCGAGTCGCACCTCGACACGATCGTGCTGGCACTCGCCATCAGCCTGGGACTCGTGGCGACGATCTGGCGCTGGGTGCAGCTCGTCCACGCAGACCGCCGCGAAGAGACACCATTCACGCCCGCGCTTGAAGACGCCGTGGACGAGCTCCGGACCGCGTCGCGCATCGTACTGCGGACGCCGACGCTCGTGTATGTCTTCCTGGCCGGCGCACTCACATCATTCGGACTGAATGGCATCGTCGGTTGGGGTCCGTCGTACATGACGCGAAAGTTCGGGCTGTCGGCGGGCGAAGCCGCGGCATTGCTGGGCAAATGGGGGCTGGTGGCGGGTGTCGCGGGAGCGCTGGCGGGCGGCTGGGTGGCCGACGCGCTGCGGCGCTGGACGGACAAGGGGCGCGTCATCACCATCGCCATCGGCTTTCTCGTCGGCGGACCGCTGGCCATCTGGGTGCTCACGTTGAGCGATCTCAGGACCTTCGTCCCCGCCTTCATCGTCGCGTTCTTTTTTCTCTCCTGGTACAACGGGCCCATCGCCGCCGTGGTCTTTGACGTGGTGCCGCCTCGCATCGGCTCGACCGTGGTGGGCGCGTATCTCCTCTTCATTCACCTCGCCGGCGACGCAATTGCATTCCCGCTGGTGGGCTCGCTCTCCGACCGCTTCAGCCTGGAGCGCGCGGTGATGGTGCTCCCGATTGCCGCCCTTCTCGGCGGCCTGGTTGTCCTGGGCGCACTCCCGACCGTGACGCGTGACATGGCGCGCGCCCGATCGCGCCCGACTGGAAACATGCCGGCGAGCGGTTCGTTTCCGGCGGTCAAGCGCTGAATCTCAGCAGAGCGGCAGACTGACAAACCGACGACGTTGCTCTGTGAACGGACATCTGATTCTGCCGTTCAGCAGGAACACGCATGAAGGGTCCAAGCCACGGACGCCAGACAAATGGCGATGCGTGCGCCAGGACACGCGATGGGATCGCATTGCTCGACTAACCGCGGCTGTTTGTCCACTTCGCCGGCCGCTCGAAGCGCCCGTGGCCATCCGTAAGAAAACGCGGAAACTGAGAGAATTTCGCCGCGCTCTGACGAATCGGCTTGATGAATGTTGCTGTGTGTTTCAGCTGGACTGCGTTCGCCTCCGGGTGCGGATTGAGCACACCAGCAACCTTCCCAGATTTCTCGCGAACAATCTTGATTGGTAGCACCAAGTCCGAGTCGTTGCTGACGACGACCGCGGCCTCGAACGCGTCGTCGAACGCATCACACAGCAAGTGACTGGCAATATTTACATCCGAGCCCTTTTCCTCCGACCGGAGAATCTCAACAGTCCGTGGCCCAGTAGTTGGCGGAGTAGCCAATGGAAGGCGCACTGCATGAACTAGGAAGTGACCCAAGATGATTTCAATGATCGAGCTGGTCCCGAGGGCCCGAAGGTAGAGCTGTTGGCGTAACGAAGTTTGCGGATCGTCGG
>DATAVM010000175.1:0-20926 GCA_036267775.1 Gemmatimonadales bacterium | reverse complement strand
TTGACGGTCGATCTGGCCCATTCGTCGATCGAGATTCCGATTGTCGGTGGCATGACTGCTGTCACAAGGGCTGGCGGGATGTAGGAGTCGACCGTGTTCCGCAATCGCATGATGGTGATGGCGCTGCTGGCGGGACTCGCTGTTCCCGCCGCGGCGCAGACGGGCATACTGGTAGTGGCACACGGCGCGGACTCCGGCTGGGATGCGCCGGTCAAGGCCGTCGTCAAGCAGGTCAAGTGGAATGGGCCGGTGCAACTGGCGTTCCTGATGGGCGACGACGCGGCATCGCTCTCGCTGGCCAATGGCGCACGGGAGCTGGTGCGCGCCGGTGCCAAGCGGATCGTGGTCGTGCCGTTCATGGTGTCCACCTGGGGCGGGCACGTGCGCCAGATCGAGTCGGCCGTAGCCACCGGCAAGACGGGTGGCCCCGACCCTACCATGGGCGGCATGTCGATGGGTCCACCCGAAACACTTCCAGCCGTACCGACGCGCGTGACTGGCGCGCTCGACTCTGCCGGCGAGCTTGGCGCGGCCTTCCGCGCACAATGGCAGCAACTCTCCGCGGTCGACCGGCACCGGCCGCTGATGCTCGTTGCGCATGGACCCGATACGGACGCCGAGGCGGCGCTGTGGATCTCGAATATCAAGGCGGCGACGCGGGATCTTGCATCACAGCTCGCTGATCACGCGGTCCATGTCGGGTTGCTGCGCGACGACGCGCCGGCGCCAGTGCGCGCCGCCGCTGTGGCCGGCATCCGCGACACCATCATGGCGCTCGCTCGGGCCAGCGGTGATTCCGTCATGGTCATGACGGTGCTCATTTCGTCGGGTTCCATCAATGAGACCAAAGTCCCGACCGATCTCGTGGGTATGCCGATGCACTACGACGGCTCGGCGCTTGCCCCCAATCCGGCGCTTGCCCGCTGGATCGAACGGACCGTGGCGGCCGTGACCTGGTAGCCTGCAGGTCGGCGCATCGGTAGAATTGAGGCCTCCACTCTGGCCAGGATTCTCCGATGCGTCGCGCGCTGCCGCTCCTGCTGCTCGTTCTTCCTCTTGCTACACTGACTGCGCAAGCGACCGGCGCTCCCGGTTTCACTCATGCGGACACGCTGCGCGGCTCCTGGACCACTCCGGGGCGGGTCTGGTGGGATGTCGCCTTCTACAACCTGCACGTCTCGATCAATCCAGCGGACAGCAGCATCGCCGGGTACAACGGCATCACCTACAAGGTGCTCAAGCCGTCGCAGGAGATGCAGATCGACCTGATGACGCCGCTCGAGGTCGACAGCATGATCCAGGATGGCAAGCACGTGTCCTATCGTCGCGACGGCAACGCGTTCTTCGCGACGCTCGCTGCTCCCCAGAAAATTGGCGCGCACAACACCATCACGGTCTACTATCACGGACGTCCGCGGATTGCCACCCGTCCGCCCTGGCAGGGCGGCTTTACCTGGACCAGAGACTCGGTTGGCAATCCGTGGGTGGTCACGACCGATCAGGGCATGGGTGCAAGCGTGTGGTGGCCCAACAAGGACACGCAGGCGGACGAACCCGATAGTCAGCGCGTTGCGATCACCGTTCCCGATCCGATGATGGACGTATCGAACGGCCGGCTCCGCAGTGTGATGCATCATCCCGATCACACCACAACGTACGAGTGGTTTGACGCGAGCCCGATCAACAATTACGGGATCGCGGTCGCTGCCGGTACGTATGCGCACTTCAGCGACACGCTCGCCGGCATCAACGGCAAGCTCTCCACCGACTTCTGGCCACTGGCCTATCATGTGGACGCGGCCAAGCGCCAGTGGGTGCCCAATGCCATGTCGATGCTCGGCTGCTATGAGCACTGGTTTGGCCCGTACCCGTGGTACAAGGACGGCTACAAGCTGATCGAGGTGCCGAACTCGGGGATGGAGCATCAGTCCGCAGTTTCCTACGGCAACGGTTTCAAGGATGGCTACGGCGGCCGCGGTGCGTCGCTGCGATTCCACTTCGACTTTATCATCATCCACGAGAGCGCCCACGAGTGGTTCGGCAACAACATCACGGCCAAGGACCAGGCCGACATGTGGGTGCATGAGAGTTTTGCGAATTACGCCGAGGGCCTGTACACGGAGTGCAAATACAGCAGCGCCGATTCCGGAGCGGCGTACATCCTGACCAACCATCCGCGGAACGATTCGCCGATCATTCCGGCCTATGGTGTGAACGCCGAAGGCTCACAGGACATGTACGGTAAAGGCGGACGGATGCTGCACACCATCCGCCAGATTGTCGACAACGACGAGAAGTGGCGCGGCATCCTGCACGGACTGCAGACCACGTTCGGGCGGCAGACGGTGATGGGAAAGCAGATCGAAGACTACATCAGCGAACATTCAGGGCACGATCTCAGCAAGGTGTTCGATCAGTATTTGCGTACGGTCATGACGCCGGAGCTCGAGTACCGGATTGCGGGCGATACGCTGGCGTATCACTGGACCAATGTGGTGCCAGGGTTCAACATGCCGATCAAGGTGACGCTGAGCGACGGGAAGTACACGTTTGTCGAGCCGACCGAGGCATGGAAGACGACGACGCAGCATCTCACCGATCCTGCATCATTCAAGATCGATCCCAACTTCCTGGCCGTACAGCACAAGGTGGGCGATCCAGAGCCGGCGGGGCGGGGTGGTGCCCGCGGCGGACGGGCTGCGGGCGTCTTTGGCGGGAATGCGGGCGGTGCAACGGGCAGCGGCCGCGAAGCGCGCGGTGACAGCGGGCGAGGAGGCGGGCGGGCCGGTGGTGGTGGCCGCGGTCTCTGAGCACAAACGCCGGAGTGCCGCTGCTGACACCGCGTCTGGCGCGGTGGCTGGTTGAGCGGTCTCTTGGAGTGTGGCTTGCGGTGCGAGCCGTACTGGCGGCCTTCCTCACGCTGTCGTCTCGCCACGCAAGCCAGAGCCAACAAATATTCGGCGGCGTTGGTATATCGATCGCGGTGGTGGTCATCGTCGCGATACTCACGCTGCTTGAGACGCGCCGCCGGAGCGAATTGTTCTTCTTTGCGTTGCTTGGTGTGCCGGCCATGGTCGCCGGCGCGGTGGTCGTTTGTACCAGCGCGGCGCTGGAATCTCTTCTGGCTCTTGTGCGTTGACGACCGCACCCATCCTTCTCGCCGATTCCATTGTCAAGCATTACGGCAGCCGGACCGTGCTGTCGGCCGCACGCCTGGCGGCCGTTCCGGGAACGATCATCGGACTCGTGGGCCGCAATGGCGCCGGCAAGAGCACGCTGCTCAACATCGCCGCGGGACTCACGGCTGCTGACAACGGCACGGTGCGGTTCGACGGCGTTGTCTACCTCAGGCCGCGACTCTGGCAGCTTGCGTCGCGCGGACTCTTTCTGCTCCGCTCCGACGGTTCGTTTCTTTCGCCACAGCGCACCGTTGCGGAACATCTCGCAGGAGCCGTCCGGCAGCGCCGCCGCATGGGCGTCGACGAAATCGTCGAACGGTTTCATCTCACGGAGTTGCTCAACGCCAAGGCGTGTATCCTTTCCGGCGGCGAGCGACGGCGAGTCGAGATGGCAATCGCGTGGCTCGTTGGCCCGCGCTGCCTGTTCGCCGACGAGCCATTTCGTGAGATCGATCCGATGGACCGTGAGCTCTTCAGCGGGTCGTTCCGGGAACTCGCGGCGCGCGGATGCGCAATAGTCGTCTCCGGGCATGAAGTGCCGGAGCTCTTTGCACTCGCCGATGAGATTGTCTGGCTGGACAGCGGCACCACGCGCGTCCTCGGCGCGCCGGCGGACGCGCGCGGGGACTGGGCGTTTCGGCAGGGATATCTGAGCAGGAGTGAGGTCAGCGGCGAGTAGCTCCCGCGCCACACCGCTTCAATACCCGATGAAGTATCCGATGCCGGCCCCGACCGCAATGCTGAGCACGAAGTATTCACGGCCGCGTGCCCGATTTCTATCGTATTCCGCCGCGTACCCGATCACGCCCACGGCACCGCCAACGAGCGCGCCGAGAATGGCGCCCGGCACCGCTCCGCTGTGCGCACGTGCCGGACGTGGTTGCGTTGTGTCGGAAGCATGACGCAGGCCGGTGGGTTTCCATTCCGACACCCGGATGGCGGTTGCACCAAGGCGGGCGTCGCCTCGCGATTGCGCAGCCAGAGGGAATGCGGGAATGGCAACTGCCAGCGACAGCAGGAGAAAGCGCACGTCAGACCTCGATTCATGAAAGCGTTGCCGGAATCCTGCTGTCTAGCGTTCGTCCACTTTCGGCACCCGCGGCCGCTGCCCGCGCTCCTGCACCGGCGACTTCTGGTCGGCCCCCGGGAGCTCCGGCTTGGGCAGTGCCTTCGACTGATAGCGCGCAAGATCGAGCGGACCGCTGGTATCCGGCAGTTTGGGCGGATGGACGCCCACTTCGCCAAAGCGGAAGGTGGATGTCAGATCGCCGAAGGTCTTGCGGCGCCAGTCGGTGATGTTCGGCTCGCGAACCCCGGTCACCGCTTCCATCAGCCGCAGCACCGACGTGTGATCAAAGAGTTCACTCGAGACCCAGCCGCCCGCGGTCCATGGCGAGACGATGATGCACGGGACGCGATAGCCGCTGCCGACCGGAAGCCCGTCGACAAACTCTCCGGCAGTGCCCGCCGGTGGAACGACCGGCGCGACATGGTCGAAGATCCCGTCATTCTCGTCGTAGTCCAGAACAAATGCTGTCTTGGCCCACACATCGGGGTTGGCGGCGATCGCATCGATCTTGGCGGCGACGAATGCCGCGCCGTCGGCGGGCATGTACTCGGGATGTTCGGACTGCAGTCCCGTGGGGATGATCCACGATACGGTCGGGAGCTTGTCGTTCGCTGCATCGTATTCAAACTGACCTTCCGCACCCCGCGCCATGCCACGCATATAGAGCGATGACGTCTTTGGCGCGTCACGAAAACTGCGAAAGTTCTCGAGCATGTTGCAGCCGTAGTTGTCGTCCTGCTGGTACACCTTCCAGCTCACGCCCGCCGCTTCCAGCCGTTCGGCGTACGTGGTCCAGGTGAGACCGTCGGCCGGGACCTGATTCTTGATGATCGGGCCGCCGTGGGTGCCGTCGGGATCGATGGTGCCAGTCATCCAGTAGAAGCGATTGGGCCATGTCGGTCCCATCACCGAGCAGTGGTACGCATCGCAAAGAGTGAACGCCTCGGCCAGCGCGAACTGGAATGGAATGTCCGCGCGCGTGTAGTACCCCATCACGTACGGTCCGTTCACCCCATCGGCCTTGCGGTGCGCGAGAAGCCAGTTGTCCATCTTGCCGTTGTTCCACGCTGAGTGCTGCACGCTCCAGGAGTGGCTGGTGGACGGAATCTTCTGCGCACTCGTGGCCTGTGTGTCCAGATGAAAGGGAAGGACATACCCGACCGGGTTCTCGGCGTCCGGCTGATAGAAGACCGAGCGGCCGCCGTCGAGCTTGAGCGCGTGCGGATCGTCAAAGCCGCGCACGCCGGCCATCGTGCCGAAATAGTGATCGAAGGAGCGGTTCTCCTGCATCAGGACTACCAGGTGCTTGATGTCGCGGAGAGAAGCGGGCTGGCGCGGGGTCTGAGCAAGCATGCGACGAACATTCTGAGGCATCAACGCCGATGCGGCCGTTGCGGCTGCCAGGCGGGCGGCGCCCTGCAGCAGGCGCCGGCGGGTGAACGGTATGGACAAGAACCCTCCGAAGGGGGCGACGGTTCAAGGCTAAACGCGTGCGGGGTGACCGCAAGGGGGTGTTCCGATCCGGTCACGGAACCCCAGGTTCCATTTTGACAACGCGTAACCAAATCGGTCGAGCGGCGTCATACGCTGTTATGGGCGCCCCGTTGCTCCAGTGGATGCCGCGACTCTCTTCACGGTGGTTTGCCGCGATGGCCGGTACGGTGCTCGCCGTGACCGTGCTGGCGTATCTGCCGGCCATTTCGGCGCCGCAGCTCTTTGACGATCAACGTGCAATCGATCTCAATCCGACCATCACGCATTTGCTGCCGCTGAGCGATCCACTCCGGCCTCCAGCGAGTACATCAGTCGCGGGCCGCCCCGTGGTCAACGTTACGCTCGCATTCAATTATTGGATCAACGGCGTCCTCGGTGTGGACCAGCAGCCAGGCCCCGATGCGGTGCACAAGACCATCAGCTATCACGTCGTCAATCTGCTGCTTCACCTGGGCTGCGGGCTGCTCATCCTGGGATTGGTACGGCGAACGCTGCGCGATGGGCGGTTTGGCGCGTCGTGGATCGACGCAGCGGATGCTACGGCGCTGGTGGTATTCGCACTGTGGCTGCTGCATCCGCTGCAGACCGACGCCGTCGACTATCTCATCCAGCGCACGGAACTCGTCGTGTCCTTCTGTTACCTCATGACGCTGTACGCGTCCGTTCGCGCGTGGGATACCGGCAACGTTCCGTCGCGGCGGCTCTGGTACGCACTCGGGATCGCGGCGTGCGCGCTGGGCATGGGGTCCAAGGAAGTGATGGTATCGGCGCCGTTGATGGTGGTGCTTTACGATCGGGCCTTCCGGCTCACGTCGTGGCGCGATCTCCGGCTGCCGGCTGCTCGTGGCCGTCGCGGGTTCTACGCAGCACTCTTTGCGACGTTGGTGATTCTCGCGGCACTGCTCGCCACGCATCCGCGCGGGGAGTCAGTGGCGCTCAGCGGTCCGATGCCGTGGTACGAGTACCTGCACAGCCAGGGCTGGGCCGTTCTGCACTACATGCGGCTGATGATCTGGCCGCGGGGATTGTCACTCGACTACGGTGCCTCGGCCGTGCCGCATTGGCGCGGTGTGCCAGGACTGATTGTGCTCGGTGTGATCGCGGCGGCAACGTTGCTTGCCTGGCGGCGCGCGCGACGCTGGGCGTGGCTTGCCTTTCTGGGCAGCTGGTTCCTGCTGATCCTGGCGCCCTCGTCGAGTGTGGTGCCGATCACGACGGAGATCGCGGCCGAGCGGCGGATGTATCTGCCGCTGGCAGCATGGATAGTGTTGAGTGTAGTCGCCGCGGTGACGCTGCTGCGATGGCGTCCGGCATCGCGGCGCGTCGTGATCGCGGCGGCATGGTGCGTGGCGGCGGTGGCCGTGGTGTTTGCCGTGATCACCTTCCGGCGGAGCGAGCTGTATCGCGATCCTGTCGCGATCTGGCGTGATGCCGTGGCCCAGGTCCCGGACAACGGTCGCGCGTGGTACAGCCTGGGTGTGGCGCTCTCCCAGTCGTCGCCGGCACAGCCCGACGAGGCGGACTATTACTATCGCGGTGCCGTGGCCCGTGACTCCACGTACGCGGACGCCCTGTTACGGCTCGTGGCGAGCGATCTTCATCGTGGCGACACTGTCGAAGCACGGCACTATCTGCACCAGTTTCCGCTGGCGCATGGCAATGACACGGTGCTCGCCGGGATGGGGCGGATGCTCCTGCTGACCGGCGACACGAGTGGCGCGCTGGTGGTGTTCCAGCGTGCCGTTGAAGCGCCCGGAGACGTAGACGATATCGTCGACCTCGGCAAGCTCTTTCTGGCCGCTCATCGCCCCGACGACGCGGTGCGGGAGTTGCGCGTTGCTACCGCGATGACACCGACGCGCAACGATCTGCTGGTGTTCCTGGCGGGTGTGCTGATCGATCTGCATCATCCGGGCGATGCGGCGCCGTATCTGGAGCGCGCGGTGGAGCGGAGTCCCAATTCCGGAATGATCCTGGCGCTGATCAGTCTGGACGACGCGGATGAAGGCAAGCGCGGCGCAGCGACCGAGGAGGCCGCCCGCGCGGCGGACAACAGCAACGGTGAGGAGAACACCTGGTTCGTGCTGGGGCGCGCGATGCTGGACAACGGCCGCGCCGATCTGGCGGGTGCTTATCTGGAGCGGGCGATCGCGTTGAATCCAGTGGATGCGGACGCTGTCGCCGATCTCGGCGTGGCCAACGACGACCTGGGTCATCGGGCCGAGGCGGAGGTGCTCTACCGGCGGGCACTCGCGATCGCCCCCAACGATTCGGTGGCGCGGGCGCGGATCAGGCCTTAGTCCCTGACGGACCGGAACATCTGGCGGAGCACCTGATCGGCCATCGCACTGGCGTCGACGTGATCGTCGTTGGTGAGGATGATCACGGTGAATTGCATCTCCGGCATTCGCACAAACGCCGCCCGGTGTCCGTCCGCCGTCCCGGACGCGCGGTAGCGGTCTGTGCCATACATCCTGTCATGCTGCCAGCCGGCGTTGATGTCGAACGCGCGGGCGGTGTCCGCGGCGCGATACGTCTCCGAGTGCTCCAGCCCCAAGGCAAGGCGATACAGCTCGTCGACGTCCGACTGCACCACGCCCTCGGTCGTCGCCGTGGTCTTGTGCATCCCGATCGGCGTTGAAATCCGGGTCGCGATACAGGTCTGCAGCCGAGTCCGCGTCGGTGGCAGTACTGTGCGCCCACCAAGCGGCGGCGAGAGTTCCGCGCACAGTGCCTTGAACACATCGGTGATTGATCCGAGCAAGAACTGCGGCACGGTGGTGGTCGGCATGTATTTGGGCTGGTCAGGGATGCCGTACGACGCATCGATCAGCACCTGTCCGCCTTTGGCGACGAGCACGGTCGCCCCGCCTTGAGCTGCGTCGCGGTACCCAGCAAACAGTGTGTCGAAAAATCCATGCGTGAGCAGGCCGTACTTGGCGCGGCGGATGACGGTACGGGAGCGGAGGTCGTACCAGTCGCCGGGGTGCAGCGTGAGGAACGGTTTGCGATCATCGTTTGCGGCACCGCCATAGGCAAATGCCTTGTCCCGCCCGATGATCCGGGCAGTGTCCCGGCGTATCACCCATGCCGTGCCTTCGTCTTCCGACATGCCGAGCAACTCCGGATGACGCGGCATGATGGAGTCGGCGAGATCGGTCAGGCGTTCGCGCGCGACGACGTGCTGATCGATCCCCACGCCGCGCAAGAATGCGAAGCCCTTCTCGTAGCGCGGGTCGTCCATGATGGTGTTGTCATTGGACGGTGCGCCGCGGACCAGGAAATCGCCGAGAATTGTCGCACCGGCCGACGATCCGCCGATCACGCCGCCGCGGTCGAGCACGGCATGAAACGCGGCCTCTGTTCGCGTACCGGCGTACGAATCCACCAGGTGAAACTGGCGCCCACCTTCAAACCACACACCACCTGCCTTGGCGATCACATGCGCGAGACTGTCGCTATCCGCCACCTTGCGGTCAGTGGTGTGCAGCACAACGACGTTGCGCGCTCCGGCCGCGCGCCAGACGCTGGCGCTCGGATCGTCCTGGGCATAGGTCGAGTCGCCACCTGCCGTCGGGATGTCGATGATCAGTGCGTCCGGGCCGCCGGCCGCCGTGATGAACGTCTGATAGATCTCGGGTCCCATGCTGCCGCCACCGACCACGATGACAGTGCCGTGGGCGGGGCCAACGCGTGGAGCGGCCTGGGCATGTGCCGAAGCGAAACCTGAGAGGCAGGCGATCGCTGCCGGCACGGCGACCCGCCAGGGCGACTGGGACATGCGGACCGTACCTCGGCTTTGGGGAACGCCGTCAAGTATACTGCTTGACCCGGCCTCCATCGCTCGCGACATTCCGCGAGCCCCAAACCCCGCATCTGCATCCCGTTCTGAAGTTCAAGGAGCGTGTTCGTGATTGCAACCGCAACCATCGGCCGGCGCATTCGTGCCGGTGTCTCGCTGCTCGCATTGACCGTCGCGAGCGCCGGACCCCTCGTGGCGCAGCAGATGGCGACCGAAACGCGCGATCCCAGGCAAGCGCAAGACACGGCGTTTGCCAAACTCTACCAGCAGTGGACCGGTGAGTCGCAGTACGGCAGTCCTCTGGTGGATCACCTGCCGCTGGTCAAGGGCATTCCGACCCCCAAGGATGTCCTCGGTTATTACATCGGTGCGCCACGCAAGCTCACGTACTACGCCGACATGCTCAAGTACTATCGCGCATTGGCCAAGGCCACGTCGCGTGTGAAAGTCGAAACGATCGGCAAGTCGGATGAAGGGCGTGAACTCGTAGTGGTTTGGGTGTCGTCCGATGAGAACATGAAGCACCTCGCGGAAAATCGTGCGAACCTGGCCAAGGTGGCCGATCCGCGCGGCATGACGCAGGCGCAGATCGAGGCGCTCATTGCGGCGACCAAGCCGGAATACCACATGATGGGCGGCCTGCACAGCGGCGAGACCGGTCCGTCGGAAATGCTGATGGAGCTGGTCTACCGCCTCGCGACCGAGACGTCGCCGCTGATCACGCAGATCCGCAATAACGTCTATGTGTCGATCACGCCGGCGGCGGACGCCGACGGCCGCGACCGCAATGTGGACTGGTTCTATCACGGTCTTGACCAGGCAGCGCAAGCGGCCGCAGACACCACTGGCGGGCGCGGCGGGCGGGCCGGCGGCGGTGGCGCGGGTGGCGGGCGCGGCGGCGGTGGCGCCGGCGCATTGCCGTACTGGGGTGAGTATGTCTATCACGACAACAATCGCGACATCAATCTCTCGCTCATACAGATGCGCGCGATTGCCGACTGGTACTTCACGGCGCATCCGCCGATCATGCACGACCTGCACGAATCTGAAACGCTGATGTATGACTACAGCGGCGGCCCGCCGCAGAATCCGAATCTCGATCCGCTGCTCTTTTCCGAATTGCCGTGGTTCGCGAATTTCGAGATGGCGCAGATGACCAAGTGGGGCATGCCCGGCGTCTACGACTACGCATTCATGGACGGGTGGTCGCCCGGCTACCTGGGTTCGATCGCGTACAATCACAACGGCATGATGAAGATGTACGAAACGCAGAGCGGCGTCGACGTCGACAGCGCCCGCGCCGGTGGTGGCCGGGGCGCTGGAGCCGGCGGCGGTGCAGGGCGTGGTGGACGCGGCGCGGGTGGTGGCGGAGCGCGCGGTGGCCGTGGCGGCGCCACCGATTCGACCGGCCGCGGTGGTGCGGTGCCCTTTGCCGGGCGTGGAGCGGGCGGCGGTGGCGGCGGCGGTGGACGCGCGGCTGCACCGCCGACCGGACGAGGCGGCACGCAGGATCGTGAGTGGTATCGCGGACTGCCGGTGCCACCCAACGCCGTGGCGAACTTTACGCGCCGCGACAACACCAACTACATGGAAACCGGCCTCCTGTCCGCCCTCCAGCTCACGGCGACGTTCCCCAACGTCATCGTCGAGAACTTCTACATCAAGTCGCGCAACTCGATCGAGGAAGGGAAGACCAAGGCGCCCTTCGGCTACGTCATCCCGCTCGAGCGCGACATGACGCGCGCGGCGGCACTGGTCAACATCCTGCGAATCCAGGGCATCGAGGTCGGTGTGCTTCCGGCCGGCACAAAGATTGGTGATTCGACCTACAAGGCCGGATCGTACGTGATCAAGCGCGACCAGCCGTACGGACGCCTCGTCAAGAATCTGCTGGAGAAGCAGACGTTCCCTGACGCGCGCCTCACCACTTATGACGATAGCGGCTGGTCGATGGGGATGGAGATGCTGGTCGACATCGTCGCCGTGGCGGACTCCGCGATTCTCAAGGTCGCGACAACGCCGGTCAAGGAAGCGGTCGTCACCGGCAAGACCACCGGCAATGGCACCGCGGCGATCGCGGTCGCTCATTACGGCTCCAACAACATGATCGTCTTCCGCTACAAGCTGAAGAACATTCCCATGAAGATTGCCGAGAAGAGTTTTACGGCGGACGGCACCGAGTTTCCGGCAGGGTCGTTCGTGATCACGGATCTGAGCCAGGCGGCGGCGATCCGTTCAGCGGTTCAGGACTTGGGACTCACCGCGGTGGCCATGGCGGCCGCGCCGACGGTGCCCGAGCACGACGCGGACCTGCCGCGCATCGCGATCTATTCCCAGTGGAGTAACACGCAGGACCTTGGGTGGTACCGGCTTTCCTTTGACAAGTTCAACATCCCGTACGACCTGATCTTCAAGGAGCAGGTCAAGCAGGGGAATCTGCGGGGCAAGTACGATGTCATCCTGATGGCCGACCAGACGATCAATCGCGCCGCGGTGATGCAGGCGCCAGCGGCACGCCCGACGCCGTACGAGAAGAGCGCCAAGTACCAGTTCCTCGGCATGTACGGCTCCACGCCGGACATGTCCGGCGGCTTTGGCCAGGAAGGTGTGGACGCCTTTGCCAAGTTCCTCGAGAGCGGCGGCACGCTGATCGCCATCGGGCAGGCGGCGCGCTTCCCGATTGAATTTGGCTGGGCGAAGACGGCGGACATGGAGCCGGTGCCTGGCCTGACGTCGGAGCATCCGATTGTGGAGGGAACAATCGATCGGACGGACAACCCGGTGTTCTATGGCTATCGTGACCGAATGATTCCGATCAAGTACGTGGGCGGGTCAACGCTCAAGACTGGCGTCGCGGATCAGGCTAACGTGCTGGCGCACTATACCGGCGGTGACGCGAGCGTGATGTCGGGCCTGATGGTGGGGGCCGATTCGCTCCGCGGCCGCGCATTCGCGGTGGATGTGCCGGGCGCCAACAATGGGCACGGGCGCGTGATTCTGTTTTCCAACAACCCGATCTATCGGTGGCAGAACCACGGCGAGTTCAACATGATTTTCAACTCAATCCTCAACTGGAACGACGTGCCCGCTCCCTCTCCCGCCAAGTGAGCGGGAGCGGCGGCTCAGGCCGCCGTTGAGCAGATAGAGTGCAAGAAAGAGCAGCGTCGCGCCGCTCACCACCAATCGTGTGGCGAGCGGCGCATCGCTTGCCGAGAGCAGGCCTTCGATCGTCCCGGCCAGCGTGAGCATCACGACCACCGCGCCGATCATCCGGATGGCCATGCGCCCTGCGATCGCCAGCGCATCGCGGCGCGGCAGGAGCCCCGGCGCGATCACGGCGCGCCCAAGTAGAAATCCCGCCGCACCGGACACGCAGATGGCAAAGAGTTCGAGGAGACCGTGGCCAATGACAAAGGTCCACAGATATCCCAGTACGCCCATGTTGGCGTAGTACGCCGAGATGGCGCCCAGCTGCAGTCCGTTGAGCGCTACGACGATGAAGGCACCGACGCCGAGGACAATGCCGCCGGCAAAGCAGCGGAACGCCACGCCGATGTTGTTGGTGATGATTTCGCTGGCCACCACCGGCCGGCTGTTTGCATTGGCCTCCACATAGCCCTGGCCTGCGGCCTTGCGCGCCGCGGCGGCCTCGGCACGTTCGAGCATGGTGTCCGGGATGAGCTCGGCGGCCAGGTGTGGCTGTTGCCGCAACAGCTGATAGCCCGCGAGCGCCGGAAGAATGAGCACCAGGATCGACACCAGCACGTAGCGCCACGACTGCACCACGGCGCGAGGACATTCCTCGGCAAAGAAGATCCAGATCCGGAGCCAGGTCTGGCGGTCCTCGTGGTACAGCGCGTTGTGTCCCGCAACGACGAGCCGTTCGAGGCGTGCGGTGACGACGGGATCTGCGCCATAGGTCCGCACGCGCGCCAGGTCCGCCGCGACTTCACGATAGCGCGCGGCAAAGTCGGGCAACTCACGGGCGCTGAAGGTGTCGAGGCCGCGTGCCGCTGCGCGATCGGCCAGCTTCTGGAATTCGTCCCAGCGCGTCGACTTGCGCGCAATCAGTCGCTCGGCCACCGCACTGTTGGTCGAGCCGCCGGTGCGCGCCCCAAAGCGACCGCGTCGTCGCGCCGTCTCGGCGCGGTAGAGCTGGTCGACAAAGAGGAGGTTGTCCTGGGGACGCTGCGGAAAGCGCGCTGCAAAGCGCGCGGCAAGCCCGACGGCAAAGCGGTCGCGGACGTCGGCGGGGAGTGCGGCGGATCGCTGCGCGAACTCGCGCAGCAACCGGAATTCGGCGTCGGAAAACTCCGGGACTCCGGCGGTGTCGGTTTCCGCCAGATCGGTCGCGAGCACGGGGACGGAAACTTCTTCCGGCTGGTCGCGCACCACGACGGTACCCGCGACCAGATCGCCGATGCGCTTGGCGCGCGGGTGCAGCGCAATGACAAAGAGACCGACGAGCCCCAGCATGTCGATGGGAAGGAGGAGGTTGCGGGCGGCCGCCTCCGCGACGTTCACACCGTGGCCGTTGTCGGCGATGACGCGAATGCCGAGCCGGTGCTTGCCTGGCGTCTGGCCGCCCCGCAGCCCTTCGAACAGCGTGAAGTAGCTCCAGATCAGGACAAAGCTCAGGAGCACATCGATGGCCGCGATCCATCCCGAAACCGAGCCGAGACGCAGGCGCACGATGTCAACGATCAGCAGGACGACTGCGATGATCGTCCAGTCGATCAGCGCGGCCAGCATGCGCGTGCCGACGCCCGCCACCTCATAGTCCAGGAGTACGTGCTCCGGCGTTTCGATCGCAAAGTGCTGCCGGTAGTCTGTCCCGTGCGGCGCGGTCATGCGACTCCCGGAAGGCGTGGGGACTGGCGCGAGTGCTGGTTTGCGGTAATGTACGGTCCGGTTCGCGTTCGCCAAGGCCCACCTTGAGGAGATCCGCCATGCCCGCTCCCACTCTCCGGCCGCTGTCCGTGGGCGAAGTGCTCGACGTGGCCTTTGGCCTCTATCGCGCCAAGTTCGCCCCGCTCGTGGTCATCGCCGTTGTCTGCCGAGTGCTGCCAGAGATGTTCAACATCTATCTCCAACTGACCGGTCCGCTCTTCGCACACCTTGTGCTGCTGTTGCTGCTGGGGCTGCTGAGCGTGGTGTTGGCGGCCATCGCCGTGGGGGCTTCCACGTATCTCGTGGCGGACGCGTATCTCGACCGCGATCTTTCCGCCGGGGACGCGCTCCGCAAGGCGATGGGGATCGCGGGGCGTCTGATGGTGGTCGGCATGCTCTTTTCCCTTGGCGTGGGCCTCGGCTTTATCCTGTTCATCATTCCCGGGTTCTTCCTGCTTTCGGGTCTCGTGCTGAGTACGCCGATCGCGGTGCTCGAACCGGACGTTCGCACGGTCGGAACGCTCGATCGCTCCTGGCAACTGACGCGGGGACATCGCGGCAAGGTTTTCCTGACCATGCTGGTGGCGATGGCGCTGATCATCGTGCCGAGCGTTGCGGCCTTCGCGGTGGGGCTGTTTGCCGGCATGATGCTGAGTCTGACGACGAGGCTGATTGTGTCCGCGGTCGTCAGCGGCGTGGTCGGCGTGTTCGTGACGCCGTACATCTATGTGGTTCTGACCGTGCTCTACTACGATCTACGCGTTCGGAAGGAAGGCTTTGATCTCGAGGTGCTGACCGAGGGTCTCGAGCCCGCGTGAACCTGCCGCAGGGAATTGCCCCGGATTCGCTGCGCCGGGTGCTGGACAGTGTGTTTGCGGGACGCGACTATCACTGGGTAGTGCGTCCCGCGTCGCTGCTAATGCTGCGCCATGGGTGGGATCTCTTCCGGGCGTGGCTGCAGCGCTGGCACGACGCCGACCCGCTCCTCTTTCAGATTGCGGGCTGGGCGCTGGTGGCGCTCCTCGTCGCACTCGTGGTCCATGCCGGATGGTCGGCAGCTCATGGCGTGCGTGCCGACGATGCCGACGCCGCCGGTCGCGATGCACATCCCGCGGCGCGCGGTGCGGACTGGTATCGGACGGAGGCACGCCGCCTGGCGAGTGCGGGAGCATATCCCGACGCGATGCAGGCGGAGTTCATCGCGCTCGTTCTCGCCCTCGATGCTGCGCGCGTGCTGCGGTTTCAGGCCAGCAAGACCCCAGGCGAATACGTGGCGGAGCTCCGCGGCCCACCGGCGACGCGCGCCGATTTTCGCGCACTGGTGAACGCGCTCTACAGCTATGCCTTCGCCCGCCGGCCGTGCGGGCCCGAGGAATACGCGGCGTGGCATGCGCACGCGCAACCGGAGCGGTATGCGTCCGCGAACTGAGGCCGCCGTCGCGGTGGCGCTGCTTGCCGCGCTGGTGGCAGTGGCCGCCGTTCTCGGCAATGCGCACAACACCGAGCCATCGGCCGATCGCCGCACATCGACCTTCATCGCGGGACCCGGTGGGAGCCGCGCACTGCTCGACGGGGCGCAGCGCCTGGGGATCGCCGTGCGCCGCTTCCGCGAACGGTCCCTCGAGCTCAGCCACCTGCCTCCGACCGGTGACCGCGATCTTCTTGCGATCATCGATCCCACCATTGAACTGTCGCCACCGGACTTGAGCGCCATCATCCGATTCCGTCGCGCCGATCTGCTGCTGGTCGGCGCAGGCGCCAGCACATTGATGCGGTGCTTTGGCTACGAGGTGTCGGACACGCCCTTCGATTCCGCGCGCGCGGTGCCGCGGGGATCGCCCGCAACAGCGCACACGCCCTGGGTGCATGCGACACTGAAACCGACGCGCCTCCACGCTTTTGTGGACACCAGTCGCACCCTCGACCTGGCGGCGTTCTCGTGCGCCGTCCCGGCCTATCGTGCGATCGACACCCTGCTCGTGACCACATCCGGCAAGCTCGTGGCGATCGCGGTGCATCCTGCCCATCAGGAGCACAGCGCCATTCTGGTGGCCGATGGAGATCTCTTTCGCAATCAACAACTGCGCACCACCGATGCCGGCCCGTTTGCACTCGGTCTGATGGCAGGCCACTATGACCGGGTCATCTTCGAAGAGTACCATCACGGCTTTGGCGCCTCAGGCTCGCTGATCGATGCGACGCTGGAATGGACCGAGC
The DNA here is from genome assembly GCA_036267775.1 of Gemmatimonadales bacterium. GTDB lineage: Bacteria > Gemmatimonadota > Gemmatimonadetes > Gemmatimonadales > GWC2-71-9 > Palsa-1233. The sequence goes on along the minus strand of DATAVM010000175.1, from coordinate 4,275 downwards.
ATTCGCCGTGGGGATGGTTCGCGTGGCAACTCGCCGCCGTGGGTGCGCTGGCGCTGCTCTTTGGGGCGGTCCGCTTTGGTCCCGCGGTGCCGCCGATCACGCCGGTGCGCCGTTCGCCCCTGGAGCATGTGCGGGCACTGGCCACCGCCCTGTCCGCGGCGCATGGACAGGACGAGGCAATCGCGGCGATCGTGCGCGGCTTGCGGCGGCGACTGCAACCGCCCGGTCTCCGCTCCCGCGGCGACTGGCGCGCGTGGGTCGCGCAGCTCGGCCAGCGCGCGCGCACGCCCGCCCAGGAGAACACCGTAGCAACACTTGCGCGACTCACCCAGCCCGGACAACCCGCAGCCAGTGTGCTGCAGGCGGCCAATACTGTGGAGGACCTGTGGCAACAATTGCGACCCTGACGGCCGACGAGGCCGTGCGTCATGCAGAAGCTGCCGGACGTGTCACCGCCGAGCTTGGCCGGGTAGTGCTCGGTCAGGACGCCGCACTGCGCGAGGCGTTGCTCACACTCATCGCACGCGGCCACGTCCTGCTCGAAGGTCCGCCCGGCACCGCCAAAACCCTGCTGGTGCGAGCGCTCAACGAAGCGCTCGGCCTCTCCTTCCGGCGCATCCAGTTCACGCCCGATCTGATGCCGTCCGATATCACCGGCATCAGCATGCTCACGGGGCCGAGCGCGTTCGAGTTCCGGCCGGGGCCGCTCTTTGCGGACCTGGTCCTGGCGGACGAGATCAATCGTGCGCCGGCCAAGACGCAGGCCGCGTTGCTCGAGGCGATGGAGGAGCGCGGCGTCACGGTCGACGGCACCCGCCACGCGATGAGCCCATCGTTTACGGTCTTCGCCACGCAGAACCCGATCGAGTTCGAGGGAACGTATCCGCTTCCGGAAGCGGAACTCGATCGCTTCATGGTCAAGACGCAACTCGCCTATCCCGACTTCGACACCGAGTCCCGTGTGCTCGACAACGTTCTTGGGGGCTTCGAGGCGGCGGAGGCCGCGAGCTTTGGCGTGTCGCGCGTGCTCGACGACGCCGGCTTGGCCGCGTTGCGCGCGGCGGCGCGGCGGGTACGCGTGCAACCCGGTCTGGTGAGTTACATCGCGACCATGGTACGTGCCACCCGCGATGCGGCGGCGCTGACCCTCGGCGCGTCGCCGCGCGCGAGTGTGGCGCTGCTCAAGCTCTCGCAAGCCGCAGCATTGGTGGATGGGCGCGAATACGTTGTGCCCGACGACGTCAAGCAGTTGGCGCTTCCCGTGCTGCGTCACCGCGTGATGGTCGCACCGGAGCTCGAGCTCGAAGGCGTGACCGCGGACGCGGCACTGCGCACCATCATCGATCGGATCGAGGCGCCACAGGGATGATCGTTCCGTCGCGGCGCTGGTACATCATTGCGGCGATGGCGGCACTGCTGGCGCCCCTGTCGCTCGTCTGGCCGCCGGCGACGAGTGTGCTGGTCGTCTTTGACGTATGCTGGGTGCTGGCGTTCCTCGTCGACGCATCGCGCGCGGTTCGCGTGGACCTCGCGGCGTTTCCCGTGACGCGTGAAGCGCCGGCAGCATTTTCCGTTGGGCGCACACTGCCCGTGGTGCTCGTCTGGCGCAATCCGCTGTCGCGAACCGTGACACTGCGGGTGCGCGAGGTTCCGCCGGCGCTCCTCGAATCGCTGAGCCCCGCCGATCGCGAACTGCGCCTTCAACCGGGAACAGTGCTGCGCGAGGTGACGGACTATCTGCCGGTGCGCCGCGGCAAGACGACTTCAGGACGTCTCTCCTTGCGGCTGCTCGGCCCGCTGGGCCTGGCATGGTGGCAAGGGCACCGGGACATGCCGTGGGCGATCACGGTGTATCCGGGCCTGCGTTCCGCTGCGCTCAAGGCACTCCCCGCGCAGGTCCAGCGGCGGCGCGAGGCGGGCTTCCGCAACATCCGGCGGATCGGTGAAGGGCGCGTCTTTGAAAGTCTGCGGGAATGGGTCCCGGGGCAGGAGACGCGCTCGATCGACTGGAAGGCGACCGCGCGCCGCGGCAAGCTCATGGCGCGCCACTATGAGGACGAACGGCGCCAGCAGGTCATGATCGTGCTCGACGCCGGTCGGCTGCTGACCGCCGAGATCGACGGTCGCGCTCGACTCGAATCCGCCATCGATGCCGCGCTCGAACTGGCGCACAGTGCGGTCGAGCACGACGACGATGTGGGCTTGCTGGTCTTCGCCGACGAAATCCTGCGCTTTGTGCCGCCCGCGCGCGGACGGCGATCGCTGCGGCTGGTGCTCGACGCGCTCGCGTCCGTCGAGGGCCGACTGGTCGAGCCCGACTACCCCGCAGCATTCGCCTACCTCGCCGCGCGCAACCGCAAGCGGGCGTTGACCGTGCTCTTTACCGACGTGATTGATCGCACCGCGAGCGAGGCGTTCGTGGCGCAGGCCGGTACCTTGCGGCCCCGACATCTGCCGCTGGCGGTCACCCTCCGCGATCCGTCCCTCGAACGCGTGGCCGCGCGGCGTCCCACCACGGCGGCGGAGGCCTATGAGCGCGCGGCGGCAGAAGAACTGCTCGATGCGCGCGAAGGGGCACTTGCCGATCTCCGGCAGCGCGGTGTCCTGGTGCTCGATGTGTTGCCGGACGGTGCGGCGCGCGCCGTTGTGGAGCAATACGACCGGCTCAAGCGGCGCGCGGTGATCTGAGCGGAACCGGCGGGCGCGTTATCCCTCGCGCAAGGCCGCCATCGGTGTGGTCGCGAACGTCTCCCGGCTGGTGAGCATGCCGATCGCCATGGCCAGCAGTGTCATGCCAATACCCACCCACAGCGCTGGAACGACCGCCGGCACAAACGGCACCTTGAAGATGAAGTGCATCAATCCCCAGGCGCTGCCAAACGAAAGCACCAGGCCCGCCACGCTCCCGAGTGCCCCCAGCATGCCATACTCGGCCAGCATCAACCGACCCACCTGACGGCGCGAAGCGCCGAGGGTCTTGAAGAGCACGCCTTCGCGGAGCCGCTCCCGACGCGTGGCCGCGACCGCACTGAACAGCACCGGAATGGCGAGACCCAGTGAGATGAAGGCGATGAAGCGCATTGCCGTGGTCACGCGCGAGAGCACGCTCGTCACGGTTTGCTGCACGACCGTCAGGTCCAGGCTCGCAATCGCCGGAAAGCGCCGGGCCACGTCGCGCTGCAGGAGTGCGACAGCCTGCGGTGTCGCGGCGTTGGCGAGGAAGACGACCTGCGCCGGCGCGCGGTCGAGTGCACCCGGCGAGAAGACCACGGGAAACGTGGGTTGCAACTGGGTATGATCGACCGCGCGGAACGATGTCACGCGAGTGCGCACGTCGATGCCCTGCACATTCCATGTCATCTCGTCGCCGAGCGCGATGCCAAGCGAACTGACCAGGCCGCTGTCGATCGACACTTCCGCGACGGAATCCTGTCGGCCGAACCAGTGGCCCGCGCTGAGCTTTTCACCCGTTGGCAGCGAATCGCCGTACGTGGCGCGCCAATCGCGCGGCGCAAAGCGCCGCCCACCGCGACCAGGGCCACGCCGGCCTTGCCGTTGACGCCGCGCGTCGGCCAGCAGCGAATCGAGTGAACGCCCGTTGATTGCTGCGAGCCTGACATTCACGATAGGAATGCGCTGCAGCACCTGGCCGCCGGATCCGCGAATGATCGAGTCCACACCCGGTGCCTGTTCGCGCTGGACATCGAAGAACACAATGTTGGCGCGCAGCTGTTCGAGCCGGCTGTCAATCTGATGCAGGAGGTTGGTATGGACCTGATAGAGCGTGCTCATCAGGAAGACGCCAAAGCCCAGCGACACGATAACCGCGCGCGTCTGGTTGCCGGGACGGTGCAGGGAGGCGACCGCCTGGCGCGACAGAAATGGCCAGCTGGGCCGGACCACGCGGCGGGCGAGCATGATCAGGAGACTTGCGATCAACTGCAGCGCGCCCACGGCGCCGAGAATTGCAATGCCGAAGCCGATGCCCTCGAGGGGTTGGCTGGATCGTGCGATGGTCAGCGCGAAGACGCTTGCGACGGTCGCGAACGCCACCACCGCCGCTGAGCTGTCGCGCCGCATGCGGCGCACCACCACGGCGTCGGCGTCGCGACGGAGCGCCTGCAAGGGCGAGACGCGCCGGAGCGCCAGGAGTGGTCGCAGCGAGAACACAAACGCCACCCAGAGTCCGATGGCGAGCCCCATGAACGCGGCCTGGGGAACGAATGCCACCGTGATACCGCGCGGGAGATAATCGGCGACAAAGCGCGGCACGGC
>DATAVM010000174.1:0-8220 GCA_036267775.1 Gemmatimonadales bacterium | reverse complement strand
CGGCGCTGCTGCAGTGGGCCTACCTGCTCGAGTCGCCGAAGCCCGCGTTGACGGTGCTCGCGACTCATCCGGCGCTGCCGGCCGAGCCGGATGCGCTGACCGCGGGCTTCGACAAGCTGACGCACACGGATGCGCCCGCGGCTCTTGCCCTGCTGCCTGCCCTGCTTGCGCGCGCGGACAACGCGCCGGCGCTGCAAGCGCACATGCAACGGGGAACCGCGCTCGGCCTTGCCTACGATCGGGACCCGCGGGCGCTCGCCGCGTTCGCGCAGGTGCCGCGCGAGGCGGTCGACGCTCAAGTCGAGGAGTGGCGCGTGCGCGCCGCGCTGTGGAGCGGCGATTACCCGAAAGCGCTCCAATGGATCGGGCACATGCCGGCCGCGCTGGCCTCTCAGCCCCGCTGGCGCTACTGGCGCGCGCGCACGACCGCCGCGACCACGGGGCCGGACGCGGCGGCCGCGCTTTACTCCGATCTCGCGGGCTTGCGCGACTACTACGGCTACCTTGCCGCCGATCGCCTGCATCGCGCGTACCAGCTTCACGCCCGGGCAACCCCGGATGACACCCAGCTGCAGGCGGTCATGGCCTCGCAATCCGGCATGATCCGCGCGCACGAGCTGTTCGACTGCGACCTGCCCGACGACGCCGGGGCGGAATGGGTCGCCTCACTCGGCGCCGCCGACTCCGCCGGCAAGGTGCAGGCGGCGCATCTGGCCGCGAGCTGGGGCTGGTATTCCGAATCGATCGCGATGCTCGCGCAGGCCGGCGAATGGGACGATGTCCGCCTGCGCTATCCGCGCCCGTACGCCGATGCGGTGCTCGCGGGGGCGAAGCTCTCCGCCGTGCCGGCGGACTGGATCTGGAGCGTCATGCGCCAGGAGAGCCTGTATCGAAAGGACGCCGTGTCGCGCGCGGACGCGCGCGGCCTCATGCAGATGCTGTCGTCGACCGCGGCGCAGGTCGCCCGCCGCTGGCAGTTGACCCCGCCGGGCAAGGACGGCCTGTTCGACCCCGCGATCGCCGTGCCGCTCGGCGCCGCGCACTTGCGCGAGCTCCTGGATCACCACGCCGAGGATCTTCCGGTGACGCTCGCCGCGTACAACGCAGGCTCGAGCGCGGTCTCCCGCTGGATCCCCGACAAGACCGTCGACGCCGACGTCTGGATCGAGAACATTCCTTTCAACGAGACCCGCGGCTACGTACAGCACATCCTCGAGCACATCGTGGCGTTCGCGTTCGTGCGCGACGCCGAGCCGACGCGGCTCGAGGCTCTGCTGCCACCGGTGACGCCGGGAATGTGATAGTTTGCCGGCTCTTTGCACCAGGGAGTCGGCATGCACCACAAGATCTCGCGGCGGTTGGCCGCGCCCGGCATCGCCGGTCTGATTCTGGCCTCCGCCATCACCGCCCACGCCGACACGGTGGTCATCACGGCGGACCGGATGGTCGACGTGCTGACGGGACGCGTCGTCGATCACCCTCAGGTGACGGTCGTCGACGGACGCATTTCCGCGGTGGGCGCCGCGGGCGCGGCGGTTCCCGCCGATGCGCGCCGCGTCGATCTCGCCGGCGTGACGCTGCTGCCGGGCCTCATCGACATGCACACGCATCTCACCTCGGACCCGCGCTGGAGCGGCTATCGCAGCCTCGAATTCACCGACAACTTCTGGACCGTCGTGGGCGTGGCCAACGCCCGGAAAACGCTCGAGGCCGGCTTCACCACCGTGCGCAACGTCGGCTCGGCCAACTACGATGACGTCGCGATCAAGCAGGCGATCGAGCAAGGCATCGTCCAGGGCCCGCGCATCGTCCCCGCGACCTACGCAATCGGCGCGACCGGGGGTCACTGCGACTCCACCGAATTCCCGCCCTCGATCAAGACGCCCGCGACCAACATCGCGAACGGTCCCGAGGAGATGCGCGCCATGGTGCGCAAGCTGCGCAAATACGGCGCCGAGGTCATCAAGTTCTGCGGCACCGGCGGAGTGCTGTCGAAAACGGACAGCGTGGGGGCGCAGCAATACGACCTCGCCGAGATGAAGGCGCTGGTCGACGAGGCTCACATGCTCGGCCTCCGGGTGGCGGTGCATGCGCACGGCACCTCCGGAATCAAGGACGCGATCCGCGCCGGCGTGGACACCATCGAGCACGCGAGTCTCGCGGACGAGGAGGCCTTCGCGCTCGCCAAGCAGCACGGAACCTATTTCGACATGGACATCTACAACGACGACTACATCCTGTCGGAAGGCGAGAAGAACGGGTTGTTCAAGGAGTCGCTCGACAAGGAGCGCGCGCTCGGACTGAAGCAGCGGCAGACCTTCCAGGCCGCCGTCAGGGCCGGCGTGAAGATGCTGTTCGGCACCGACGCGGGCGTTTATCCGAACGGCTACAACGCGCGGCAGTTCGCCACCATGGTGAAGTGGGGCATGACGCCCATGCAGGCCATTCAGGCCGCGACCGCCACCGCCGCGGATGCGCTCGGCCGCGCCAAGGACGTGGGCGCCATCGCCGTCGGGCGATACGGCGACATCATCGGAGTCCAGGGCGACCCGCTTGCCGACGTGACGCTGCTGCAGTCGGTCGCGTTCGTGATGAAGGGCGGCGAGATCGTGAAGTCCCCGGCTCGCTGAGTCGGCCTCCGCCGCCCCGCGCCGGCGGGGTCGGCACCCCCGGCTCGTGCCGGCTCGCGCGGCCCCGCCGACGGCGCGGCGAATCAGCTTCCGCCGATCAATCCGGCCGTGACGTTGATGGCGAATCCCAGGATCGATGCGTTGAACAGGAAGGAGATCACGGTGTGCACGGTCACGACCTTGCGGGCCTGGGTATCCGCCGTCGACACGTCGGACGTCTGGCACGCCGCGGCGATCGTGAACGAGAAATACGCGAAGTCCCAGAACACCGGCCGTTTCGTGCCTGGAAAAGTCAACGGTCGATCGCCGTCGACGACGCTGTAGAACATGTCGGCGTAGTGAATCGTGAACATCGTCGGCACCAAGACCCAGGAATCGACGAGGGTGACCGCGGCCAGCGCGAAGTGAGCGATGCGCTCGGGGCCCTGGACCTGCTTCATGGTGACGAGCGGATCGACGATGGCGATCAGGCTCAACAGCGCCGCCACGATCACCACCACGAGGATGAACGGGGCGGATTCATCCTCCTCGATGTACTTCGAGCAGATCTGATCCGCATTGAGCCGCGACATCCACAGGACGATCAATATCAGGAACACCGCCACGCCGGCATTCCAACCGACGAGTATCCGGGTGAGCGTCGCCCAATCGGAGGGCAGCAGAAACCCGGCCACGCACCCGAACCCCGTGGAGATCCACAGGCGCGGGTGCTCGAGGAGGAGGTTCTTCATGGATCGGTCAGTCTATTTGCTTTCCTTCGCCACGAGCCACTTCACCAGCTCGACCACCTTGTCGTCGCCGCCCGCGGACTGGACGTGCAAGCGGTACTTGCCGTTGACCACGATGGTCGGCGTGCGGTCGATGGAGTAGGCCGCGAGCAACGCATCGCCCTGCCGTACCTTCATGTCGACCGAGAAGGACTTGGCGGTGGCCAGGAACTTGTCGACAGGAACTCCCGCCTGCTTCTTGTAGAACTGGGCCGCATCCTCGATCGTCGGCACGTGGCTCTTGACGCTCCCGGTGCCGGGATCGATCACGGCGAGCTCGCCGCTCTGCCACACGGCCTTGAACATGGCGTCGTGCGTCTGGTCGGCGATACCGAGCGCTTGTGCCGTGTAATAGGCCAGCTGAAACATCGGCCAGTCCTCGGCGGGATTGAAGGAGGCCGGGAGGAAATCCATCACGGCATTCGGCGGGAGGCTCGTCTGCAGCTTGTGCATGGTGGGCACGAACAGGTTGCACGCCGGACAGGCGTACGAGAACACCTCCGTGACCTCGACCTTGCCGGGAGGCAATCCGGTGGGCCGCGCGGGGCGGATCAGGAAGTAATTCACGCCCTCGGTCCAATTGCCCGCGGGAGCCGCGCCTGCCGGCCCGGCCGCCGCCGGCGCGCTCTGTCCGGCAGAGGCTGGTCCCATCGCCCAGAATGCGGCCGCGGCCAGCACGGCAAGCGCAGCGTATTTCAATCCCTTCATCGAAGCTCCTTCATCGCAGCAATCAGCCATTGTCGCCACTTGCTCCGAGCGTGTCGAGGACCGGACAACGGCTCCTTGGGAAGGTTCACCCCCGGTTGATCGTGTCCTTGATGAAGCGATCGTTAACTATTGACAAGATTCGTCTTGCCCGGGGGAATCTGGTTATAGTTTGCCATTGCCGAGAGCCCGGCCGCGGTCCGGACGGCGAACCCTGTAGTGGTGATCAGTGGCCGACGACCTCATCGATCGTGAAGCTGCCGCGCCGGCGCGCGGTCCCGTGGGGTTCATTCGCCGCCACTGGCTGGCGCTCATCATTGCGATCGTCGCCATCGTGCTGCTGCTGGCGTTCTTCCGCTTCATCCACAACAAGAACCCGGACTCCGCCGCCAACGCGCGCGGGAGGCGCAATGGGCAGAACGGCCCGGTGGCTGTGAGCGTCGCCACCGCCGCAAAGGGCAACATCGATATCAAGATCCCGGCGCTCGGCACGGTCACGCCGCTCGCCACGATCACGGTGCGCACGCAGATCAGCGGCATCATGCAGCAAATCCTGTTCACCGAAGGCCAGACCGTCCACCAGGGCGACGCCCTGGCGCAGATCGATCCGCGCCCCTACCAGGCGGCCGTCGAGCAGATGGAAGGCAACCTCAAGCGCGATCAGGCGTTGCTCGCGGACGCGAAGCTCGACCTCAAGCGCTACGAGGGCCTGATCAAGGAGGACTCGATCGCCGAGCAGCAGCTCGACACGCAGCGCGCGCTGGTCGATCAGTACGTCGGTACCGTCGAGTCGGACCAGGGTCAGCTCAAGACCGCGCGAGTCAACCTCTCGTACACGCGCATCACCGCCCCGGTCACCGGCCGCGTCGGATTGCGCCAGGTCGATCAGGGGAACTACGTGACCCCGGGCGATGCCAATGGCATCGTGGTCTTGAACCAGCTCCAGCCGATCACCGTCATCTTCGCGATTCCCGAGGACAACGTGACGGCGCTGATGCAACGCGTGCACGAGGGCGGCCCGCTGCCCGCCGAGGCGTTCGACCGCACCAACAGCGCCAAGCTCGCCGCCGGCAAGCTGCTCACCGTGGACAACACCATCGACGTGACCACGGGCACGATCAAGCTGCGCGCGCAGTTCGACAACCCCGACGGGCTCCTGTTTCCGAACCAGTTCGTCAACATCCAGCTGCTGCAGCAGGTCCTCCGGGACCAGATCATCATTCCGAACTCCGCGGTTCGGCGCGGCGCGCCGAACGGCACGGCCACCACCTTCGTCTATGTGGTCGCTGCCGATCGCAGCGTGTCGGTGCGCCCGGTCAAGCTGGGCGTCGTCGACGGCGAGCGGGTCGCGGTGGCCTCGGGCCTTGCCGCGGGCGAGACGGTCGTGACCGAGGGCGCGGACCGGCTGCGGGACGGTGCGCAAGTCCTTCTGCCGTCCGCCGCCGGAGCTCCGCCGTCGGCCGCCGGGACTCCGCCGGCAGGCGCCGGCAAGCCGCCGGGCCCGCCGCAGTCGGGGAACGGCGGGCAGCACCGGCGCAATCACGGCAAGCCGCAGCAATCGCCACAGCAATGACTCCGCCGGGCATGAACCCGTCGCACACCTCATCGCTCGAGACGGCCATCGGCGGCGCGGCACGGCAATGAATCCGTCACGCATATTCATATTGCGGCCGGTCGCCACCACCCTGCTCATGGTGGCGATCTTGATCGTCGGCGCGATCGCCTACCTGCAGCTGCCGCTGTCGGCGCTGCCCGAGGTGTCCTATCCCACCATCCAGGTGCAGACGTTCTACCCCGGCGCGAGCCCCGAGGTGATCACCTCCGCGATCACCGCGCCGCTGGAGAAGCAGTTCGGCCAGATGCCGGGCCTCAGCCAGATGTCCTCGACCAGCTCGGCGGGGGCCTCGGTGATCACGTTGCAGTTCAATTTGTCCCTCGCGATCGACGTCGCCGAGCAGCAGGTCCAGGCGGCCATCAGCGGAGCGCAGAACCTGCTGCCCCAGGATCTGCCCGCGCCGCCGATCTATGCCAAGGTCAATCCGGCGGATGCGCCGGTGCTGATCCTCGGCATCACCTCCAAGGTCATGCCGCTCACGGACGTCGAGGACCTGGCCGACACGCGCATCGCGCAGAAGATCTCGCAGATCAAGGGTGTCGGCGTCGTCAGCATCTCCGGCGGTCAGCGGCCCGCGGTCCGGGTCGTCGCGAACCCGCGCGCACTCGCCGCCTACGGCCTGAATCTCGACGACCTTCGCACCACGATCAGCAACGCCAATCAGAACGGCCCGAAGGGCACGCTCGACGGCCCGAGCAGCGCCTACACCGTGAACACCAACGACCAGATTCGCAACGCCGACGACTACGGCGACGTGGTGATCGCCTACAAGAACGGCTCGCCGGTGCGCCTCAAGGACGTGGCCACGCTGGTGTCGGGCGCCGAGAACGCGAAGCTCGGCGGGTGGATGAACTCGGTGCCCGCGTTGATCCTGAACGTGCAGCGCCAACCCGGGGCAAACGTCGTCGACGTGGTGAATCGCATCCACGACCTGATGCCCTCGCTCCGCGCGGCGCTGCCCGCGGGCGTGGATCTCGCCATCCTCACCGACCGCACGGTGACCATCCGGGCCTCGGTGGCGGATGTCGAGTTCGAGCTGGTGCTGGCGGTGGTGCTGGTCGTGCTGGTGATCTACGTGTTCCTGCGCAACGTCCCCGCGACGATCATTCCGAGCTTGTCGGTGCCGCTGTCGCTGATCGGCACGTTCGCCATCATGTGGCTGGTCAATTTCAGCTTGAACAATCTCTCGCTCATGGCGTTGACCATCGCGACCGGCTTCGTCGTCGACGACGCCATCGTCATGATCGAGAACATATCCCGCTACATCGAGCTCGGGGAACGGCCGCTGCAGGCCGCGCTCAAGGGCGCCGGGCAGATCGGCTTCACCATCATCTCGCTCACCGTCTCGCTGATCGCAGTGCTGATTCCGCTCCTCTTCATGCAGGATGTCGTGGGCCGCCTGTTCCGCGAATTCGCGGTCACGCTCGCCGTGACCATTCTCATCTCTGCGCTGGTCTCGCTGACGCTCGTGCCGATGATGTGCGCCAGGATGCTGAAGCAGCGGCCCCAAGGCGATCACGCCGCGCTCGAGTCGGGACGCTGGTTCCACGCCATGGTCGACTGGTACGCCAAGCAGCTCACCTGGGTGCTGGATCATCAGCGCCTCACGCTGTACGTGGCCGTCGGCACCCTGGCCGTCACCGCGCTGCTCTACGTGCTCATCCCCAAAGGCTTCTTCCCCGATCAGGACACCGGGCTCATCCAGGGCGTCTCCGAGGCGACCGAATCGATCTCGTACGCCGCCATGGCGGATCGGCAGCAAGACCTCGCGCAGGCCATCCTCCGAGATCCGGACGTCGTCAGCCTGTCCTCGTACATCGGCATCGACGGCAACAACGTCACGCTGAACAGCGGGCGGTTCCTCATCAACCTGAAACCGCGCGCCGATCGCAGCGTCAGCGTGAGCGATGCCATCCGGCGCCTGCAAAGCGAGACGGCGAGCGTCGCGGGCATCACGATCTACATGCAGCCGGTGCAGGATCTGACGCTCGATACCTCGTTGAGCCGGACGCAGTACCAGTTCACGCTGGAGAGCGCGGACTCCGATGCGCTCTCCACCTGGGCACCGAAGCTCGTGAGCGAGCTGCGCCGGCAACCCGAGCTCGCGGAGGTGGTCAGCAACCAGGAAGACAACGGCCTGGCGGCCTACATCACCATCGACCGCGACAGCGCGGCGCGGCTCGGCATCAGCGTCGGTACGGTCGACAACGCGCTCTACGACGCTTTCGGTCAGCGCATCGTCTCGACCATCTTCACGCAATCGAACCAATATCGCGTGATCCTCGAGGCCGATCCCAAATCCTACACTTCGGTGGACTCGCTCGCCTCGATCTTCGTGCCGTCGGCCTCGGGCGGCCAGGTGCCGCTCAGCGCCATCGCCAAGGTCGACATCGAGACCCGGCCGCTGCTCATCAATCACCTGGCGCAGTTCCCCGCCACCACGGTGTCCTTCAATCTCGCGCCCGGCGCCTCGCTCGGCGCCGCGGTCAAATCCATCGAGCGC
>DATAVM010000173.1:0-4295 GCA_036267775.1 Gemmatimonadales bacterium | reverse complement strand
CTCAAACTGCCGGAGCCCAGGAGCTCACGCCGGGCGCCACCATCACCATTCTGACGCAGCGCCGGTGGCTCAACGCCGGCCAGCCCGATGCCTTCACCGCCTTCACCACTCAGCAGCAGAAGCTTCGCCTCGATTCGATCGTCCCGGTGAATCGCGCGCGATCCATCTGGCTGTCTCAGAACGAGTCCTCTACCAACGGGCTGATGGCATCACACACCGACGTCGTCGTCGGCGCAGATGGCCGGGTGTTCAGTCTGCTCACGATGGTCAACAAACGCGCGGCGCCGCAAGAATGCGGCGGTCCGTCACCGAAACGGGCTGCGGAAGATCGCGACGGCGCCAGCATCGAGCTCACTGAGCAATTCGATGGCATAGGAGATTTCTTCTCATCGCAACGCCCAGTGGCAGGCACGACGCGCGCAGCAATTGCGCGGAGCGCGACGGCGGGCGCGAGTCACAGCCTGTTGCGAGGGACTCGCGTCACACGGTTCCTGCGCGATAGCGTGTTGCGCGGGATGCGGTTGGCCCTGGTCCGCGACAGCGCAGAAGTCACGCTCAATGATGCCATCCCGTGGGATGCCGGACTTACAGGGCGCTACGAGACTCCGCCGGACTCAATCGCCACGGTTTCGCGGAACGCCCGCGGCACCGTGACAGGCTGGCGCCTGGTGAATCCGCTCAATGGCATGACGCTGTGGATCGCCGACACGGTGGCGCTTCACGGCACGGCAACGCTGCATCTCGCGGACGGCCGGAGTTTTCGCAGCGCGACCCGGCTGGACCAACGCACAACCGCTGTCATCGCACTCGTCGACAGCGCACCGGTCGTCGCGATGGCACCAGCCCGCCCGCCGGTCGATGTCATTTCCGACACGTCGCTGATGCGGCGCCTTGGCGCCCGTGACCCGGTGGTCCGCGATTCATTCCTGCAGGTGCTCGCGCGCTCGCGCGACTTTGCGGCACACACGGCCGCCATTCGAGCGTTGCACGTGTCCGGCGTTCCAAACGACGCGGTGACGGCCGCGATCCTTTCGACCGGTGACACTGCGGTCCTGTACCCGCAATTCATCTACGGGTTGTCATCCGCCTCGTACGACCTGGTGCATCCGCTGCTGGCCGATCCCGGCTACGCTTTCAATCATGGCGTCCACCCGGACCTCTACTTCTTCGTCGGTGCGCTTCAGCTGCTGCCCAACGCGGCGCTGCCTGATTCGACCCGCTGGACCTGCCCCGCCGCGCTCTGTCGCGCCATCGCCAATGAATGGCCATCCGCGCATGAGCCGCGGCTCAAACAGCTGGGTCTGATCGCGCGCTTTGCGCTCGACCCTGCGCGCTGGGCGGATACGGTGATCACGCTCGCGCGGTCGCATCCATTCCTGCGCGAGGCGGCGCTCGCAGCAGTCGGAGCGAACCCGGTGCGCACCACGCGCGACAGTGTTTTCGCGGTGCCACCGGTCGGCGCGCCGTGGCAGGCTTGGGCAGGCTGGCTCAGGAGTTTTGAATCGTCGTATGACACGCGGACCTGGACTCCTCCTCAACTCGCGCCGAGCATACCGCCAGCGGCGGTCAGCGCATTGCGTACCGTCGAACGGACCCAGCATCGGGACGTAGCAGCCGAATTCCTGACCCGTTTTGGTAGCGCGGACGACTCCGGCCGCTTTGTCTTCGGAACCATGCTCATTGCCGTTCGGCCCGGGTTCCGGACCGATCAGGACGCGCTCGTTGCCTTTACCACCGGAAGCGCGCTTGATCGAGCCCTCGCCTACCGCGGCTTCTCAGCCCGGACGCGCGCCGCCGGAGTGGCCGATTCCACCGCAATGCGCGAAATCACGGAACATGTGGCGGCGATGATCCTGGATGGTGCGGCGCCGTGGCCGGAGTTCCACAATCCCGGCGCGAGCCTCGCTCGGGCAGTCGTGCGAGACACCTTGCCGCCGACCGTTCACCGCTACCTCGTCGGGGATTCGATTCCGGCGGAGATCGCCCGGAACTTCATTGCTCGCGGGTATCGACGCCCCGGCGGCTGGGCCGACGATTCTGCAGGGCGGATTGTGGTAGAGTTGGGGGCGGTCCAACGGATGGGGCCACTCTACTCGATCACATTCAGTCGGTACGGGGCGGCAACAGGGCCGGCCAGTCGTTTCGCATCTCTCGCCGACGGTCGGACGTTCGTCGTCTTCCGCACGGCGGACGGCTGGCGCACTTACGTACCGCCCAAGCAGACTATCAGCATCGTCTGCATGATGGAATGACCGAGGAGTTCCGTGCGTTTCTCCCATGCGTTGACCGCGTTGCTCGGCACCTGCGCCATTGCCGTGTCCCTGTCTGCGCAGCGCCTTGCCGCCCCCGCCGACTCCACGCTCGCAGGCATCACCGCCCGCGGACGAATGCTGGTGCAGTACGACATCGCCGAATGGCACGCGGGCGACGCATTGGCCGCACTCAAGCCGCAGCCGGATGAGATCGCGCGGGCGATTGTGCGGACCGGCGCAGATGGTCGGCACGAAGTGCTCTACGGCAAACTCAATGGTGCCAAGGATTCGTTCGTCGTCCGCTATCACGCGGTCCAGACGGACAACGACAGCGGCTACCGCGCGGAGCGTCTGGTCACGCCGCTCGTGCTGACCGGTACGGAGCGGCTGATGGCCGTGGCCCTCGTCGCCGCAACGGCGCGCTTCGGACGCATCTCCCGGCCCTACAACTCATATGTCATGCCGGCCACGCCGTCAGGGTACTGGGTCTATTTCCTTCCTGCACAGACTGACGCCAGGAGCTTCCCCCACGGCGGCGACGTTCGCTATCGCTACGACGCCGACGGTCGCGATTTCATGGACTCCGTGCGCTTTCATCAGAGCGTGCTGAATCTGCCATCCGTTCCCGGCGCGGTGGCGAGCACGCACACCACGCTCGCGACGGTCCCCTCCGAAACTGATGTCTTCATGGTACTTCGGCGCGCACCGCACCTGCCTGAAATCGTCGTGACCAAAGGCGGCATCTACCAGATTCATCTCGACGGGACCATCGGCTGGCGGAACACCGATCCGCTGGCGCTGCCGCTCGCAACCGCGCCGACACCGCCTGCCCTCTGGAAAGCGGTGATCGACACCGTCGGCTCCGCGGTGCGCATCATGAGCCCGGGCTACACCCGCTGGCGCGATACGAGCACCGGCTGGCGGATGTCGCTCGAACGCACCGTCACCTTGCCCGACGCGCAACCCAACTCATTCCAGCAGTCGCGCCGGACGCAGCTGCTCCCGAATGGTAGCGTGCTGGTGTCGCAACGCGATCCAACGGCCATCACGCTGTACGACAGCACCGGGCGTCTGGTCCGCACGATCGGCCAGGTCGGGACCGGGCTGGAGGATTTTCATGGCGACATCACAATGGCGGTCTACCATGACACAGTTGTGGTGAACGACGCGCTCCAGGGACGCGCGCTGCTTTTCACGCTGGACGGCAACTTTCTCCGGAGTTTTGCAACGGACATTCGCACCTCGGCACAGATCGCTGTTGACTCGCGGGGATATCTCCGAATTCCGAAGCAGTTCGGGTTTCCCCCAGCCACGATGACGCAGTGGATGTACTTCGACCTCGCCGGACAACGGATCGACTCGATCGTGGCACCTCCTGCGCGCGCAGCACAGTTCTGGCGCGCGGTGGTGGGCACAACCAACATCATGTTTGCCGTGCCGATGGCGCCGCACACCGTCAATCAGTTCCTCCTCGACGGGACGCTCGTTACGGGGGCCACCGACGCCTACCAGTTCCTGGCCATGCGCAACGCGCACGACACCGTCAGGCTCTTCGGGCGCACCAATGTCGCGCCAGTAGCCATGGATCCTGCTGCGGGGGACTCGCTGTTTGCATCCATCATTCGGAACGCTCCGCCCGGGCTTGCCGCAGGGGCTCACCGCGAAGACCTGCCCGGAACGTATTCGCTCTGGGATGACATGGCCGTCGACGATCGTGGGTATCTCTGGGTCGTCAGTCACAATCCACCGGCGCATACGTACTCGGTCGACATTTTCTCGGCCACCGGGTACTACCTCGGCCGGCTCAACTCATGGTTCGACAACTTCAACGGCGCCTCGTGGAGCGGCGATCGCGTTGCCGCCATGGGATATGACGCCGAGCGCCGCCCGGTGGTGCGGATTTACCGCCTCGACCGCCGCGGGATGTAGCGCGCCGCTCGCCAAGGCGTAGTATTGTGAGTTCCCCTTCCACCAGGACCGGTATGCGCCACTCTCGCACCCTCCTCGCGGCTGCCGCCCTCGCCGTTGTCGCAGCCTGCGGCC
>DATAVM010000172.1:0-23778 GCA_036267775.1 Gemmatimonadales bacterium | reverse complement strand
TCTACGGCGTCACCATGCAGGAGCCCGGGGTATCGACCATCGTGGGCGTGCGGCTGGGTGAGCAGGAGGCGGCCGCGTAGTACCTGTAGAGTACCTGTACTCTAGGCCCCGCCCCGCCCCACCATTAAAATTCCTGCATGCTGATTGTCATGAAACAGGACGCCACGCCGGAGGACATCTCCGGCGTGGTCGAAGTCATCGCCGCCATGGGCTACGAAGCGCGTCCCATGCCGGGTCGCCAGCGCACCACGGTGGGACTGGTGGGCAACGACGGGCGCGTCGACTCATCGACCATTGCCGGCATGCCGGGCGTGGCCGAAGTGATCCACGTCTCCAAGCCCTACAAGCAGGTGTCGCGCGAGTGGAAACCGGAATCCACCCGGGTGATGCTCCCCGACGGCTCCGCCGTGGGTGGCCGCGAAGTGGTGGTCATGGCGGGCCCCTGTTCGGTCGAGAGCGAAGTGCAGATCATGACCGCCGCGCGTGCCGTCAAGGCGGCGGGTGCTACCGTGCTTCGCGCTGGCGCATTCAAGCCGCGCTCGTCCCCGTATTCCTTTCAGGGAATGGGCAAGCAAGGACTCGAACTGCTCGCCGGCGCACGCGCGGAGACCGGGTTGATGATCGTCACCGAAGCGATGGATCCTGAAGGCCTGGAGCTGGTCGCGGAATACGCCGACATCATTCAGATCGGCGCCCGCAGCATGCAGAACTATTCGCTGCTCAAGGAATGCGGCAAGCTCCGCAAGCCGATCCTGCTCAAGCGCGGGCTCGCCGCCACGATCACGGAACTATTGCTCTCGGCCGAATACGTACTGTCCGAGGGCAATCCGAATGTGATTCTCTGCGAGCGCGGCATCCGGTCGTTCGACACGACCACACGCAATCTCTTCGATCTTGCCGCGATCGCCGTGGTGCACGAGCTCTCGCACCTGCCGATTGTGGCTGACCCAAGCCACGGCACGGGACATCGCTCCATGGTGCCGCCGATGGCGCGCGCCGCGGTCGCGGCCGGCGCCGATGGTCTGCTCGTCGAAATGCATCCCAATCCCGACCGCGCACTCTCCGATGGAGCGCAGAGCCTCTATCCGGAGCAGTTCGAGAAGATGATGCGGGAAGTGGAAGCGATCGCCGAAGTGATCGGCCGGCAGGTGGCGTCGCCCGTGGGAAGCACCGCGTGATGCGACGCCCGGTGCTCGCGCTCGCGGCGTGCGCCGTGCTGGCTTCCACCGCCGGCGCTCAGACCACCAGCAGCGATCCGGGTGTCGCCATCATCCGCAACGCCTCGCGGATTTATCAGGCGCTGACTGGCTTCCAGGCCAATTTCCACTTGCACACCACCGACACCCGGGCCGGCGACAGCGACGGCAAGGGCGTGCTGTCCCAGATGGGGAAGTCGCTCTTTGCGATGCACTTTACCGATCCGCCGCATGACGAAATCATCATGGACGGCACCAGGCTCTGGGTGTACGTACCCAGCAGCAATCCCGGCCAGGTGCTCCGCTTTCCCATCCCTGCCGGCCCCACCTACGAGACCAACGTCCTCGGCTGGTTTCTCGACAATCCGATCGAGCGCTACCGCATCACGTTTCAGCGCACGGAGACGCTCGACCGCTGGGTGACCGACGTGGTGCTCCTCGAGCCACTCTCGCGCGACATGCAATTCCGGCGTGCGTGGCTCTGGATCGATCGCGACGACGGCTATCCGCGGCGCATCGACACGGAGGATGCGACCGGCGTGAAACACTCGCTGCAACTTTCGGATGTCCGCGCCAACCCCGCGATCTCACCGTCGGTATTCGTCTTCACCCGGCCAAGCGGCGTGAAGATCATCGACCAGTAGCAAGTACCTGCGCGATGGCCTCGACAGCCGCAGAGGCAAGCCCCTCGCGCTCCGCCAGTCGCAGCGCCGCTTCCGCCAGCGCCAGGTAGAGCGCGCGGTCCGCCTCGCTCAATACCGACAAGTGCCTGGCGACCGTGCCAGCGTCACCACGGCGGATGGGCCCGGTCTGTGCGGCGGCGGGATCACCTGTGCCGAGATGCGATATGGTGCCTCGCAGCAGCGGCAGGAAGAGCGCTCCCGTACCGTCACTCACGCCCGCAAGCGCACCAAGCCGAGCGGCAACGTCGACCAGCACCACCAGATAATTGGAAGCAAAGACTGCGGCCGCATGATAGCGCGGCTTTTCGCTCGCGGCGATGGTGACGATCGGCGTCAGTTTGAGCATTCCCGCAAAGGCTCTGGCGGCCTCGATGGCGCGCGAATCGCCTTCCACCACACCGGGTGAGCCGGCGAGGAGATCGGGCTCGCCTTCGGGCGATCGAAACGTCTGCAGAATGTGAAGCGAGCCCAGTGCGGCACCAGTCGCGTCGAGCGCCGCCAGCGCGCTCCGATCCTTGAGTCCCGACGAATGCAGCACCACGTGCCGCGCGCCGATCGCGCCGGTGCGTACGAGCGCCTTTGCGACGTCGGCAATCGCATCATCCGACACGGCAATCACGACCAGGTCTGCCGCGGCCAGGGCAGGCGCCCAATCGGTGACCGTGGCGGTGTCGAGCGACGGCAGCGGCTGCGCAATGCGCGTGAGAACGGTGACTGGCCGGTCCAGACGCACCAGGGCGCGTGCGAGCGTACGCCCCACGCGCCCTGCGCCGACGATGGCGACCGGCCCGACTGTCACTTGCCCGGGTTTCCGCCAGTGATCTCCGACATCAAGGCCTTGGGCGTCGCAGCTTTGAGCAACAGTTGATCCGCTGCACGCACCTGCGGATCGTCCAGCGTGCGCCGGCGCAACTCCGCTTCGCGCCCGAACACGTAGCGCGAAATCTCGTAGCTCAACTGATCGTTGATCAGCTTGGATCCGCCCTGCACCTGTTCCGGGGTGAGCGCCACCTTCTTGGCCTTGAGCCGGGTCAC
Source organism: Gemmatimonadales bacterium (assembly GCA_036267775.1). Lineage (GTDB taxonomy): Bacteria > Gemmatimonadota > Gemmatimonadetes > Gemmatimonadales > GWC2-71-9 > Palsa-1233. The sequence continues at coordinate 20,864 of DATAVM010000172.1, read as the reverse complement.
CACCGCGTCCCGCATGGCATCAGTCACGGTGAAGTTCTCGTTCGCGACCGCCTTCTTCTCCTTGAGATCGAGCGCTTCCGCGGTGAGCGCATCGCGATAGGTCGACACATCGCTGCCGAGCGCCTTGGCAAAGTCCTTCTCGCCGTCGGAGAGTGTGTCGAGCCGCACGATCCGGTCCGGCACGATGCCGCCGCCGCCGCGCACCAGGCGGCCGCTGATCGTCTTGAACGTGGGGAGCGAGTCGTAGTGCTTGTCGTTGCGGCCGACGGCCTCTTCTTCCGCTTGGCGCATCTGATCTTCCTGGCTCTTTGCACTCCGCTGGATCGTCCGTCCGCTCGGCGTATACCAACGGCCCGTCGTGAGCTTGAGGCCTTCCGTGGGGCCAGTCTGCCAGAGCGTCTGCACCAGTCCCTTGCCAAAAGTGGCCGTGCCGACGACGACCGCGCGGTCGTTGTCCTGGAGTGCTCCGGAGATGATTTCTGCCGCACTCGCCGTGTATTCGTTCACCAGTACCACGACGGGAAGTGTCGGCCACTCCTGCGGCGCGTGATCGACGAACGACTCATTCATTTCGGCCATGCGACCGCGCGTCTCGACAATCTTCTGTCCCGGATCGAGGAAGAGATCGGACACGGCGGTGCCCTGCGTGAGCAAGCCGCCGGGATTCTGGCGCAGATCGAGGACGAGACCCTTCATGCCGCGCTTGAGAAGGCCGTTGATTTCCTGGCGGAGTTCGCTGGCCGAGCTGTCGCTCACGGTCATGAGCGAGACGTACCCAACGCCGCCATCGAGCAGCACACCGGGCTGCACCGAGCGGAAGTGGATTTCCTGGCGCACCAGCGAGAACGGCAACAGTTGTGACAGCCCCGGACGATGCACCTTGAGGTCGACGCGCGTGCCGGGCACGCCGCGCAACGTGTGCACCGCCTGATCCTGATTGAGATCCTGCGTGGTCTTGCTGTTGACTTCCACGATCTGATCGCCCGCTTCGATTCCCGCCTTTTCGGCCGGCGTCTGCGGCAACGGCGACACGACGGTGATCCAGCCGCCGCGCACGTCGATCTGCAACCCCAGCCCACCGTAATTGCCGCTGGTGGTTTCGGTCAGCGCCTTGTAGTCCTCGTCTTCTTCGAGCGCTGAATAGGGATCGTTGAGTTCCTTGACCGCACCGGCGGCGGCGAGATGATAGATGCTGTCCGCCGCGAGCGAATCCACGTAGTCGACGCCGATGCGCTGCAGGACTTCCTGCAGAATTTCAGGGCCGGGCGGATTGGCCCGGCTGCGGGCACCTGCCAGAAGCCAGCCGCCGCTCACAAATGAGATGACGGCGACCAGCGCGATGAGTCCCCAGCGTTGCTTCATAGTCCCTCCAGAACCCTGCGTCATTGCGCCGCCCTACCCGGAAACAGGCCGGAAGGTTTCGGGCCGCGCCGCCACGAGCCGGCTCCACGCGGCCGCCAGAACCTCACCCGGGGACGCGCTCCCGTCGAGGTGGTACACGCCGGGACCGCTGGCCTCGCGATACGCCGCCACCACGCGGTCGTGAAAGTCCCCCGCTTCGCGCTCCATGCGGTCGGGGCGGCTGCCAGCGGCGCGCTTCCGGGCCATTCCGGCCTGGGCGTCCAGGTCCAGAACCAGCGTGACATCGGGAACGAGTCCGCCGGTGGCAGCACGGTTGATCCATTCGAGCGGAGCGCGCGGCACACCGCGGCCGGCTCCCTGATATGCTGTGGTCGAGAGATCATACCGATCCGACAACACTACCCGACCCGCGGTCAGCGCCGGCTCGATCACCAGGGCCACGAGATCCGCGCGCGCCGTCACCATATACAGGAGCTCCGCCTCCGGAGTCCATGTCCGGTCGGCATCGAGCAGTTGCTGGCGGAGCGCCTCAGCGGCCGGCGTCCCGCCCGGCTCGCGCACCGTCACGGGCTCGATTCCCTGCTCCCGCATCCGGGCCGCCAGGGCCCGTGCGAGCGTGGTCTTGCCGGCACCTTCGGGGCCTTCGAGGACCACAAAGAAGCCGGCGGCCATCAGAGCGTGATGATCGAGCTGGTTGCGCCCCGTTCGATCCCTTCGGCGATCGACTGATTGACCTTGGTCATCAGCTTGTCGACGTTGGCCCGCGCGACCAGATAGCCCTGTCCAATGGGAGATGCCTCAAAGTCGCGCAGCGTCGTTTCGTATTCCTGCGCGCGCGCCTCATCCGGCGACTGTCCCTGCGCCATCATCTGATCGAACTCGCGGGTGAGCCGCGAAATGATCTCGAGCCGTCCCTGCGCTTCTGTGTCGTCGCGCAGCGACTGCTCGGCACGTTGCAGGGCCTTGTACTCATTGGACTGGCCGATCATGCGACCCAGGTCCAGCGCCTTTTCGTCAATCATCGGGTACTCTCCCGCCGGGCGAGCAGGTAGCGCGCGCGGCCAAACAGGTCGTCCTGCACTGCAATCTCGCTCCACCCCAGGCTCCCGGCCAGCGCCGCCGAGGCGTCGGCGCGGCGGCAATCGAGCTCCAGCGCAATCCAGCCGCCGGCGGCGACCACGTAGCGACCTTCGTCGAGCAGGCGGCGCGTGGCGTCGAGGCCATCGTCGCCGGACACGAGTGCCAGCATGGGCTCGTGGTCGCGTACGCTGGCGTCGAGCTTCCGGTATTCATCCGCGGTGAGATAGGGCGGATTGGCGACCAGCAGATTCACCTCACGACCGCGGAGCGGCGTCACGAGATCGCCGGCGATCCACTCGACATCGAGACCGGTGCGGCGGCCGTTCTCGCGCGCGAGCGCCAGCGCCTCGGTCGAGATGTCGCAGCCGATTACGGCGGCAAAGTTCCCCTCGTCACGCAGCGACAATGCGATGGCACCGGTACCGGTACAGACATCTGCCGCAAGACCACTCGCACCGCGGGCCAGAGCCGCTTCTATGAGCCCTTCGGTCTCCGGCCGCGGAATGAGTGCCCGCGGATCGCATGCCAACGTGAGATTGCGAAAGCCGGTCCAGCCGGTGACGTACGCCAGCGGCTCGCCCGCCGCGCGACGCGCGACGGCTGCGAGATAGCGTGTGGCCATATCGTCGGCGACGAGCGCGTCACGATCGAGCAGCACGTCCGCCGTCGATCGCTGCGCAACGTGCGCCCAGAGCTTCGTGGCTTCGCGGCGTGGCGCGTCGACGCCGGCCGTGGCAAGCGCAGTCGTCGCCTGATCGAGAACGACGCCGAGAGTCATCATGGTCTCAAGCACTCTCGTTCTCCTGGCGCGCGGCCTGGCGGAGTGCCTCGACCAGCTCGTCCAGCTTGCCGTCGAGAACGTCGGCCAGATTGTGCACCGAGAGATTGATGCGATGATCGGTGATGCGGCTCTGGGGAAAGTTGTACGTGCGAATCTTTCCCGAACGATCGCCGGTGCCGACCATCGCCTTGCGTTCGGCGGAGCGCGCCGATTCCTGCTCGGAGATCATCCGGTCGAGCAGGCGGGCGCGAAGCACTTCCATCGCCTTGAGCTTGTTCTGCAGCTGCGATTTCTGATCCTGCTGCTGCACCACCACGCCCGTCGGCAAATGCGTGATGCGCACGGCGGAGTCCGTGGTGTTGACGCTCTGCCCGCCTGGGCCGGACGAGCGGAAGACGTCAATCTTGAGGTCGTTGGGATCGATCTTGACGTCGATCTCTTCGGCTTCCGGGAGGACCGCGACCGTGGCGGCCGACGTGTGAATCCGTCCTTGCGTTTCGGTGGCGGGCACGCGCTGCACGCGGTGAACGCCCGATTCGTGGCGCAGAAAGCCATACGCGCCGCGCCCGCGCATCGCGATCACGGCTTCCTTGATCCCGCCCGCCCCGCCCGAATGCACTTCGATCGGCTCGACCTTGAGACCGTGCCGTTCGCTGAAGCGCGTGTACATGCGGAGGAGGTCGGCGGCAAAGAGGCCGGCCTCGTCGCCACCAGTGCCGGCGCGGAGCTCGAGGATCACGTCGCGATCGTCGTGCGGATCGGGCGGCAGCAGGAGTGCGCGTAACTCGGTCTCGAGCGCCGCAATTTCGGCCGGCAGGCGGGCGAGTTCTTCGCCCACGAGTGCTGCCATTTCGGGATCGTTGGCGGCGGCCATCGCCCGAGCGTCGGCCAGATCGTGCTGGAGGCGGTCAAGCGAATCGGCCGCGCGCACGATCGGCGTGAGCCGGGCGTGTTCGCGACCGAGATTCTTCAGCTGAGCGGGGTCACCTGCGACGTCGGGATCGGCGAGCAACCGAGCGACTTCCTCCGCCCGCGCGAGCGCCTGGCGGAGTCGTGCTTCCACCGATCAGGACTTGGCGGTGGGTTCCGCGGCGGCGCCCGCACCGTACTTGCGGCGGAAGCGATCCACGCGGCCGGCGGTGTCGACCAGACGCTGCTTGCCGGTGAAGAACGGGTGACACTGCGCGCAGACTTCGACGCTGATGCTCTTGGCCGTGCTGCGGGTCTCAAAGGTGTTGCCGCACTGGCAGTGCGCGGTGATCGTCTCGTATACGGGGTGCATATTCGGCTTCATCTGGTCCTTCTCCCATGTTCGCCGTGGGCCGATGCGGCACCACGATAGCCTAACAATATAGCCTATACCGTAGAGGGGCCGAAAGGGTCCGTCGGCGGCCGGCGTGCAGCCCTCCGCTTGGCGCAGCGTACAGGCAATCTGTTCCTACGGGCGCTTGTGTAGATCCTGCCTTACACCGGGCACATATGGGGGAGGCCGGCCAAGTCGTTCCATGAACCGGCTAGCGTTGTACCGTCGCCCGGCTCGACGAGCGAACAGCCGGCGACGAGCACAACGAGAATGACCATTTTGCAGCGATACATTAGCCCTCCAACCGCGCAAAAAAGGAGGCATTCCAGAACGCTGTCGTCCAGTCAGCGGCGCAATGTCGCTGACCATTCCTAGCCGGACCGTGACAGTCTAGCAACACTTCCGGGATGGTCGCAACGCTCCCACCGCCACCGCCGCCACCATCGGCAGCACCAGCAGTTCCGCCGCATCCAGATTCCGCTGCACTCCCACCGCGGGCACCAAGGCCAGCAGCACCCCGACCACCAACAACGCCGCGGTCGCCACCGCAATCCCGGCGTAGCGCCGAATCGCCGCGGGTGCGCCCCGGGACCAGAACGCGGGGATCAGGAGCAGTGCCAGCGGATCGAGGAACAGCAGGTTGTGGTTGCCCGCGGTCGCCACATGGCGAGTGGCAAACCAGAAGAGCAGCAAGATGACGCCGGCGACGCCAGCCACGAGCAGCCAGACGACCGCCACTGCGCGGCCGAATGTGCCGAGGCCATCGCGGCGGACCCCGGCGCCGATCAGCAACGCGAGCACCGTGCCGATCGCGAGGAATGTTCCGCCCCACTCCGGTGGTGCCGGCAGGACGGTGTACACATTGGCCGTGAGCAGTTGCCGCTGGCGCGAGACCAGCGGCTCGGTTCCGCCATCAACCGCGGGGACCTGCAATTCGCCAATCCGGTCGTGCACCTTTGCCGGCAGGAACATCTCGCCCCATTGGTCGAGCGGCTCATCCACCGGCGGTCCGAGGGCCAGATCGATCCCGAGATAGAGCAGCTTGTCGCTCGCCATCGATCGCAAGGTGTGAAAACGCAGCGTGCCGGCGGCGGGCTTTCCCACCGTCGCATGGCGGAGAGCGCCGCCGAGAACCACGTCGAGCATATCGCGAACGCGAGTGGAACAGTTGTCCAGAAAGTAGTTGTAGATGTAGTAGCGGTTTTCCGGGCGGATATTGATCTCCAGCCGCGTGGCAAGGTCGATCCGCTGCGCGGGCGTGAGATTCAGCTCCTGCACATCGACGTTGCGGTGCTCGTAGCGATAGATCGCCAGTGTGTTGTCGATACTGCTGTCCACACCGATCGAATAGCGTGGTATTCCCAGGGCGAAACGGCGGATGAATCCCGGATCGGCAAAATCGAACATGCCGTAGTTGTAGATCGCGTCGGTCTTGAGCACGGTGTCACGGATCCAGATGGCGTCGTGCCCGAAGCGCTCCCATACCTGATCGCCGGGCCCGACCGTCAACACCAGGATCTGCAAGTGTGCCGCGCGATCGGCAGCGGGCGCTTGCGCTTTGACAAAGGCAGGAACCGCAACCAGACACAGCGCGGCGAGCGCCGTGCCGATCCTCACAGCGTCACATCCCTTCCCTGCTCCGCCGACTGATAGATCGCTTCCATCACCTTGAGCAGCATCACCTGCTCCTGCAGTTGCGGCCGCGGACTCTCGCCGTGCACGCACGCGACAAAGTGCGCCCACTGCGCGCGCAGTCCCAGGGCAAAGGGCGTCTCACGTGAATGTGCCCCGGCGGACGCGACATCCTGCGGCGCGCCATGAAATTCCTTCCAGATCGCCAGCGGGTTGATCCGCGCCGATCCGCCTGACGCGCGCACCGCCAGGCCATAGCGTTCGCCCGGACCGACAAAGCGCCAGGTGGTGTCGAGATGGATCGCCACACCGCCCTCGAGCGCAATCATCGCCGTCCCCGATGGCTCGACGCCACCATCACGTCCGGCCGTGGGGAAGATCGCGGACACACGCTGCGGCCGCAGGAACCCGCTCAGCCACATCGCCACATCGAGCAGGCCAAGGCCCAGATCGAGCATGGCGCCACCGCCCGCGAGCTCGCGCCGCTGGCGCCAGCCAAGCGATACGCGTCCGCCGCGCGCCACAAACCACCATGCGCGGATCGACTCGAGCGAGCCAAGCTCGCCACTCTGCACAAACGACCGGATCTGCTGCACATCGGGGCGATAGCGATGATTGGCGCCGACCATCACCACGCGTTGTTGCGCTTCCGCCGCCTTGACGAGCTTGACTGCCGCCGCCGAGGTCAGCGCCAGCGGTCGCTCGACAAAAATGTGCAGCCCTGCCGCGAGTGCGGTCATGATGTGCGATTCGTGCAGATGACTCGGCGTGCAGATCAGCAGCGCGTCGAGCGATTCGAAATCCACCAGCTCGCCGATGTCACCAAACGCGTCGGGCACGCCAAAGCGGTCGGCGAGCGTGCGCGCCTTGGGAAGATCGTTGTCGCAGATCCCCACGACGTCGATCTCCTTGATCCGCTTGAGCGCCGGCAGGTGACCCACTTGCGTCACCGCGCCTGCGCCCACAATCCCCAGCCGCACCGGTCGGACCATGCCCACATTCCTTTCCCATTCCGTCAATAGAGACGGCGAAGTTCCGTGCCCGGAAAGTAGCTCGTCACGATGGCGACATAACCCTGCCCCGCACGTGCCCGGCCGACCGCTCCCCACTGGCACATGCCGACGCCGTGACCATTGCCATGGCCGTCGATATCCACGCGCTCGATCCGCTCACCGTCGCGCGCCACGCGAATGGTAAAATCCGTGCTCGGCAGGAGTGCCCCGGCGGGCGACGCGAGCACGCGGCGCACATTCTGTCCCGCCACCACCGTCACCGCCTGGCTACTCGTGAGCGCCACCGATGCCACCCGGCCACTGGGCGCATGGTCCTGTACACCAATATCGGTCAGATCGTCGGCAACCTCGACCGGCAAGGCGTTGGCAGGAAGGGTGCGCGACAGCACCGCGCGCAATTCAGCCGCGGTCCAGCTGCTATGCCAGGTGTAGCGCGGCGAAATGGCGCACCACGGCGTGCCCGATGGATCGCGATCGTCAATCGAGCGCAGATACGGCCGCCGCGCATTGGGATAGACCGCTTCGCCATCCTCGGTCCGGCCGCCACAGGTGGAAAAGAAGAACGCATCGATCGGCTGGCCCTGATAGGTGAGGATTTCGCCGCGCGTTGCCACGGTAGCCTGTGTGGCCAGTGGATATTCCGACGCAATGCCGTTGTAGAGCTGGTTATCTACCGCGGCGACCAGATCAAAGCCGCGCGCCTTCCAGCGCCCCTGATTGCGCACCGCGTAGGTGCGCGACGCAACCGCCTGCGCCTTGAGTGCTTCGATGTCACCGGGCTGCCGCGCTCCCATCTCGGCGCCGACCACGGCGGCCACATAGCGCTCGAGGCTCACGCGGTTGACGACGACGACGCCCTTGTCGCTCTTCCGGATGGCCACCGTGCCGGGATAGTCGCGGCCATTGACGCGCACGGTGCCATTCGCGTCGATCGGTGCGACGGTCACGTCGGAACCCACGATTGAAGTGCTTGCCGGCACCGACACCAGATCGTCCCGCACCGTCACATCCACCGACGACGCGCGCGCGATCGTGGCTGCCCCGCCGCCTGCGCTCGTCACGCGCAATGCCTCATTGCCACCAATGGTGACGCGCGGCACGTCGACGAGCAGACCAATCTGGAGCTCAGGTTCGCGGACGACGGGAGCGGGCAGCTCCGCGGCTTCTTCGTGCGGGGTGCATGATCCGATCCCCAGCACGAGGATCAGCGCAGGCACCGCAAGAAGGCCGGGGTGCCTCACCCTCGGTAATTGCCGAACTGGAGATCGACGTCAAAGTCCTGGGTGCGGAGAAACGCCATCACCCCTTGCAGTTCGTCCCTGGAGGGGGAGCTCACGCGCAGTTCATCGCCCTGAATGCTCGCCTGGACCTTCTTGAAGCCGCCGTCCTTGATGGCGCGCTGAATCTTCTTGGCCGTCTCGGTGGGGATGCCCTGCGTGAGAGTGAGGGTGCGCCGCACCGACGTGCCTGAGCCCGCCACCGGATCGCCGACCTTGAGATTCTTGATGGGAATGCCGCGCTTGATCAACCGGCCCTGGACCACGTCGAGCAAGGCTTCCATGCGGAACTCATCGTCGGCGTGAAGCGCGATGGTGGCCTTGTCGCGGTCGAATTCGATGGTACAGTGCGTGCCCTTGAAGTCGTAGCGGCCGACGATCTCCTTGGTCGCCTGATTGACGGCGTTGTCGACTTCCTGCAGATCGGCACCGGTGGAAATATCAAACGAGGGAGTGGAGGCCATGCAGGAAGATTAGCCGGGAAAATCAGCTGAGGAAGGTCGCCAGTGCCTGTGCCTGGCCGGCGTGGCGTAACCGGAGCAGCGCCCGTTCCTTGATCTGCCGCACGCGCTCACGGGTGATGCCGAGCATTTCGCCGATCTGCTCCAGCGTGCAGGGCTCCGGGCAATCGAGGCCAAAGTAGAGACGCAGAATCTTCGCTTCGCGTTCGCGCAGACTCTTGAAGACCGCCGTGATGCACTCGGTGCGGGCGTGGTCGATCGTCTCCGCGTCCGCACCGCGGTCGAGTGAATCGGGGAGGAAATCAAGAAGGCGGCTGTCTTCCTTGCCGGCCATCGGCGCATCGAGCGAGAGATGTGCCCGCGAGAGCGACAGCGCGAGCTCGATTTCCGACTGGTCAAGGTCCATCCCCTCGGCCACCTCGCCGGGCGTTGGATCGCGGCCAAGTTCCTGCTGCAGCTCCGATGTGCGGCGACCGATCCGGTGCAGCGCGCCGGCCCGATTGAGCGGCACCCGAATGATCCGCGATTGCTCGGCCAGCGCCTGGAGAATGGCCTGGCGGATCCACCAGACGGCGTATGAGATGAACTTGATGTTGCGGGTTTCGTCAAAACGGTGCGCGGCGCGGATGAGGCCGAGATTGCCTTCGTTGATCAGATCCGCGAGCGAGACGCCCTGATTCTGGTACTTCTTGGCCACTGAGACGACAAAGCGGAGATTGCTGCGCACCAGCACGTCGAGTGCTTCGTGGTCGCCAGCGCGGATGCGCTGGGCCAGCGACACCTCGTCGGCCTGTGTGACCAGCGGATAGCGCGCAATGTCCCGCAGATACAGGTCGAGCGAGCCCTCATCGGACCCGCTGCTACGCCCGCCGCTGCCGACCCGCAATGGTCGCATGCACGACCCTCGTGCGCGGAAACTGCCCGTCGATTGATGAAAGAGGACCCGCAGACGCGTGAAGCGTAGTGGCTATACGTCGTACGTGTCAATCTGCGCGCGCTGCAACACACCCGAGTAGTCCACGTAGCAGACCTTGGTCTCCGAGTAGAAATCGTACACTTCCCAGCCGCCCTCACGGTGCCCGTTGCCGGTCTGCTTCACACCGCCGAACGGCAGGTGCGCCTCGGCGCCGATCGTCGGCGCGTTGACGTAGGTGATGCCGTTCTGCAAATCGTCGAGCGCGCGAAACGCCAGGTTCACATCGCTGGTGTAGATCGAACTCGACAGTCCGTACTTGACCTCGTTATTGACGCGCACGGCCTGTTCATACGATCCGACCCGGATGACGCTCAGCACCGGCCCGAAGATCTCTTCGGTGGCCAGGCGCGAGCCCGGCTTGACGCCGGCGAACACCGTCGGCTTGTAGAAGTACCCATCTGCCGTGCGCGGCCCGCGCGGTCTGGCGCCACCGCAGACCATCTCGGCACCTTCGGCGAGCCCGATTTCGACATAGCGCTCGACCTTTTCGCGCGCGGCCTCATGGATGAGCGGTCCCACCTGCGTACGCGCTTCGCGGCCGTCGCCCAGGACCATCTTCTGCGCCGCTTCCGCCACCCGGGCCACGAGCCTGTCGTGGACCTTGCGATGGACAATCAGCCGCGACGTCGCGGTGCAGCGCTGGCCGGTGGTGCCGAACGCGCCCCACAGGACGCCGTCGACGGCCAGATCAAGATCAGCGTCGTCCATCACGATCATCGCGTTCTTGCCGCCCATCTCGAGGGACAGGCGCTTGTGCATGCGGCCGCAGACCTCGCCAATGTGCGAGCCTGTCTCGGTCGAGCCCGTGAACGAGATCGCGGCCACTCCGGGATGCGACACCAGCGCGCTGCCCGCGTCACCGCCACCATGCACCAGCTGGATGACCTGTTCGGGCAGTCCGGCCTCGAGCAGGATCTCGACCAGCAGGTGCGCGGTGTGCGGCACATCCTCGGACGGCTTGAGAATCACCGCGTTGCCGGAGAGCAGCGCGGGAAAACTCTTCCAGGTGGGAATCGCCATCGGAAAGTTGAAGGGCGTGATCAGCCCGCAGATGCCGATCGGACGGCGGACGCTCATCGCCCACTTCTGGCGCAATTCGCTCGGCACGGTGCGGCCAAAGAGCCGCCGTCCTTCGGTCGCGGCGTAGTATGCGGTATCGATGCCTTCCTGCACATCGCCGCGCGTCTCGGCCAGAACCTTCCCCATCTCGCGCGTCATCGCGTTGGCAATCTCTTCCTTGCGCGCCACCATCAGGTCGCCCACGCGACGCAGCACATCGCCGCGCAACGGCGCCGGCGTACGAGACCAGCGTTCGAAGCCCTCACGCGCGGAGCGAACCGCCGCCGCAATATCCTGCGCGCCGGAATCGGGAAAGCGGCCGATCAGGTCGCTTGTGTCGGCGGGATTCCGATTCTGGAAGTAGCGGCCGGTGGTGGGAGCGACCCAGTTGCCGCCAACGAAATTCTTGAACGTCTTGGCCATGTGGCGTGATCTCAGTTGCAGGTCCAGGTCAACGTCGTCTTGGCGTACCCGACGCGGGGAAGAATCTCGGCCGTGGCGAGCGCCAGCCCGGCGAGGAAGATGAGCAGACCCAACGTATGCACCACGCCGCGGCGATGCGTCCACGAGCCACGCAGCGTCCAGATCCCCGCGGCAATGACCGCGGATACGCCGGTCAGATAGAGAAAGAGCGGGCCGCCGCAGGTATGGACGTAGGGCCAGTAGAGCAACCCGGCCACGCCTGCGACGCCGAGAATACCCTTGAACCAGGCGCCGATGATATGGCGACGCTTGGTGACCACTGCGCCCTGCGGCGCGGGAAAGTCAGGCGACGCGGCGGTAGGCCCGCTGCGGCGCGCAGGCGGCGAAGGCGGCGCCACTCCAGCCGCGGTTGGCCCACCGGACGCAATCACCTTGTCGATCTCGGCCAGTTCCTTGTCCCAATCGCGTGGTCCGGTCACGAGCGCTCCCTCTCGATGCCGTATTTCTCGATCTTGTTGTAGAGATTGGAACGTGGCATGCCGAGGGCGCGCGCCGTTTCGGCAACGTTCCAGTGATGTTCGCGCAGGCGTGCGGCAAGAAATGCGTGCTCGGCGTCTTCGCGAAACTCCTGAAAGGTGCGGTCGGCCGCGTCAGCGGCCAGTTTGTCCGGTTCGACCGGCGGACCTGTCTCGGGCGCAAGCACAAAGTCGACATCCGTCTCCGTCACCTCGGGGCCACTCGCGAGGATGAGAAGGCGTTCGACCGCGTTGCGCAGTTCGCGGACATTGCCGGGCCAGCGGCGCCGCTGCAGCCGGCGGAGCGCGCCACCGGTGAAGGGCTTGGGCGCCATGCCCGGTCCCGCGCCAAGCACCGCCACAAAGTGCGAGACAAGCGCCGGAATGTCTTCGAGGCGATCGCGCAGCGGCGGAACTTCAATCGGCATCACGTTGAGCCGGAAGTAGAGATCCTCGCGAAAACGCCCCGCGGCAATCTCGTCGCCCAGGTCGCGATTGGTCGCGGTGATCACCCGCACGTCAACAGGAATCGGTCGTGAATCGCCGACACGGACGACGACGCCTTCCTGCAGCGCCCTGAGAATCTTGGCCTGCGCGTTGAGCGCCAGATCACCGATCTCGTCCAGAAAGAGTGTGCCGCCATCGGCCGCTTCGAACTTGCCGGCCTGTTCGCCCACGGCGCCGGTGAACGAACCCTTCACATGGCCAAAGAGCTCGCTCTCGACCAGTTCACTCGGGATGGCGGCGCAGTTCACCTCCACAAAAGGTCCACGCCGCTTGGGCGAGCCTTCGTGAATGGCGCGCGCCACCAGCTCCTTGCCGCTGCCGTTCTCGCCGGTGATCAGCACCCGGGCATTGGTCGGTGCCACGCGTACGACGAGATCGCGAATGCGCTCCAGTCCCTGACTGTCGCCGACCATCGCAAAGCGCGCATCGGTGGCGCGCGCCAGTCCTTCGCGAAGACGCGCGTTTTCACCCGCCAGGCGGCGATGTTCGAGCGCGCGCTCCACAGTGACGAGCAGACGATCGGAGTCGAGCGGTTTTTCGAGAAAATCGAAGGCGCCGTGCTTGACCGCCTGCACCGCAGTCGCGACGGTCGCATGTCCGGAGATCATCACGACGCGGGCGTCGGGATCCTGCTGGCGCAGCTGCTGCAGCGTGTCGAGACCGTCGATCCCCTGCATCTTGACGTCGAGGAGCACGAGGTCGGCGGGATGGGCGCGATAGCCCGACAGCGCTTCGCCGCCCGACGCCGCGGTCGCCACGTCGTAGCCTTCGTAGCCGAGGACCTGGGTCAGCACATCGCGGATGGAGCGCTCGTCATCCACGACGAGAATGCGGCCTTTCACTGCTGCGACACTCCTTGGCGGCGGTCGGCGGCCGATGTGCTGCGATCGGCGCCCGGGAAAGCTAGCCGCATCCCCGCCCCGTCGCCGCGAACGTCCCGACGGTATTGGGGAATTCGTGGATAGATCGCCATGCCGGTGGGCCGCACGCGGAAGCCGCTGACGCCGGGCGGCATCGCGACTTCGAGGCGCCCATCGCTGGCATGCCCGGTGATGCGCGCTACCAGCCTGGCCACCAGCGCACTCGGCACGGGCAAGCCCTGGATGAGCACCCGCTCGAGCCGCAATTCGGCCACGCCGTCGCGCACCGGCGTGAACGTGCCCGACGCGATCACCTCTTCAAAGGGCGCGGGAATGCCGGGGATCAGCGCAAGGATTCGTGGCGGCAGATGCGCCGTGTTCACCATGCTGCGTATGCGCAGCGTGCGATCGCCGAGTTCCACGGCCACCGAATCGAGCGGATCGTTGGGAATGAAGTGCGCGCCGCGGCTCACGAGTGCGGCCACTTCGTCGGCAGACAGAAGGATCGAGTCGCGCGGGGCAACGGTGAGCGAATCGACCTTCGATTCGGCCGATTGAAAGGCGGCGTCCGACGGATGACCCGTGCGACGCGCTTCGGCGACCGGGTCGGCGAGGCGGCGTCCCCAGCGCGTCAGATCGTCGCGATAGAGCCATGCCGCGCAGAGCGCGATCACGAGCAGGCAGGCAAAGACGAGTCGGCCGAGACAGCGCATGTTCCAAACGTAATCCGCCCCGTTGCTCTGTCGTCTCACCGGCGAAACGATTACCCTGTTCGCATGGCCGACAGCGATCCGATTCGCCTCTCGCCGCGGGTCACGATTCCCCGCGACGAACTCGTGCTCCGGGCCACGCGAAGTGGTGGACCGGGCGGCCAGCACGTCAATACATCGTCGACACGGATCGAGCTGGTCTGGGATGTGGCGGCGTCGCCGTCGCTCGATGAACCGACCCGGATGTGGCTGTTGTCGCGGCTGGCGAGCCGGCTCGATTCACAAGGCCAGCTCCGGCTCGTCGCTCAGGGGGAGCGGAGCCAGTATCGCAACCGGGAAGAAGTCGTGGCGCGCTTTGCGGACATCGTGGGGCGAGCGCTGATGGTGCCCAAGAAGCGCAGGGCCACCCGGCCGACGGCGGCGTCGAAAAGAGCTCGCCAGGACGCCAAGCAACGTCGCAGTTCGCTCAAGCGCCAGCGGCGTCCCCCGCCGGACGAGTAGACTTGAAGGGCGCGCCCGCGCGGTGTGGTGGGCCAGAGTGCACCAAGAGGGAGGCTTGCATGCAGGTCCGGATGTCGTCCTGGCTGACCGCTGCGCTGCTCGCGGCACCGCTGGTGCGGGTGTCCGCTCAGGCTCCGCCCGACCTCAAGCTGGGCGTGTGGCGCGGCTGGATCATGCAGGAAGGCCAGGACAGTGTGCGCGCGCAGTTCGATGTCGAGGCCGACAAGAAGCACCTGTACGTGACCATGCGCACCCGCGGCTCAGCCGACTACGGCATGGCGGGTGTCAAACTCAAGAATGACGTGCTCACCTTCGAGTGGTATGTGGGCGCCGGCGGCGATCTCTACTGCCGCCTGTCGCGCCACGGCGGTGTCGGGTTTGATGGCGACTGCATCGATCGGCGGCCCGGACCAACGGGACAACCGGTGAAGGTCTGGATGAACATGATGCCCCCGCGCGATTCAGGACGCTGAACCGAAAAGCAAGGCAATGCAAAACGGCCGGCGAGATCTCTCGCCGGCCGCTCTGTTTGTGCTCTCTGTCTGTGCTCGCTGCCGAATTACTTGCCGGCGTCGAGATGGTTCCAGTTGACGATGGCATTGAAGCCCATTGCGAACGTGCCCTGCGTCTGCCAGCGCCAGTAGGGGCGGAAGGCAAACATGACGATGTGTCCGGTGCCGACCGTCTCGTCGACGAGCTGGGCCCGATGCTCGAGGCCCTCACCACCCGACAGTGTCCCCGAGAGCAGCATGTCCGCGGCCTTGTCGGGGAACGCCATCACCACACGGGTCTTGGCATTGGGATCGGGGGTCACGCCCGGCAGCTCCTCCGCCGCACCACCACCGGCGCCCCGCCCACCGCGTCCGCCGCGCCCACCTGCACCTGCGGCACCCGCAGCCCCGGCCGCGCCTGCTGCTCCGGCGCCAGCCGCACCGGCAGCCCCACCGCCGGCAGCACCGCCACCAAAGCCACCACCACCGCCGCCGCGCCCGCCACGACCACCGGTATTGAAGAGCGAGTCGGTCTTGAGCTCAGTCTCACCATACGGCGTGCCCGAGTGTGCAGGATCCCAGCGCGAGAGATCGAGCAGCGTCGCATTTGGCACAGTGTTCTGGCTGAGCGAGCTGCCGCGTCCCGCACCGCCGCGTCCGCCGGCTGCACCAGCCGCGTCAACGACCGGAGCCGGACCGCCGCCAGCGTCGAGAATCGGGCTGCCGTTGAAGTAGACCGGCACCTCGTTGTACTCGTAACCATAGACCAGCGGGCTCTTCGGATCCTCGATCATTCCCCGCAGGATTGTCCCGCGAGCAAAGAGACCCGGGGCCTGTGCGGTCTTGACGCCGGGCGTCAGTCCCAGGTTCGGGAAGATCGACGCCGTACCGCCTTCGGTGATGAGCGTGCCACCCTGCTGCACAAACTCGTAGAGCGCCTTCATGGCGTCGGGTCCTGCGGTCGCACGCAGATTGTCGGTCGAATCCGGCGTGCCGAAGCTCGGGAACTCCGCCGACTTCTTGTACGGAATCGGCGTGGTGGTGTTGGCCGCTCCGCCGGCGCCACCACCGCCACCGCCACCGCCACCGCGACCACCGCCCACACCGGTACCGCCGGTGGGATAGATGATCACGTCATACTTGGCGCGCAGGTTGCCGTCCTTGAGCAGCGGCTCGCCAAAGTACGTGTACGGTACGCCGTAGTGATCGAGCGCGCCACGCACCCAGCCTTCATCCTGCGTGCTCGTCCAACTGTGCACATACCCGATGCGCGGCACCGTCAGGTCGTGCGTCTTGACCGCCGGGGCACTCGCCACAGCCCAGCCGCTCAGCCCAAGCTGGCGGAGTGCACGATCGAGTTGCGCGGCGTTCGCGTTCGGAATGATGAAAGCGCCGGCGCCAAAATGATGGCCGCCCGCATCGAAGGCCGCTTCGGCGGCCTGCATCGGAATCGTCGGATTCTTGAAGCGGAAGGTGACGAGGTTGTTGTCCTGATCGTTCTCGACCACCACGACCGGCCCGGTGCCGGTAATACCACCGGTCGCGCGCACGTCGGCGGTGATCGGCGTCATCGCCTGCTTGAGGAACGACGAGTCGGTTACCTCCTGCACCGTGATGTTGCGCATCAGCGGGAACGTCCAGCCGGTGTCGTCATACGGCGACGGATTGTCCGGCGGATAGTTCTGCAGCTGGAAGTACATGTCGGCGAGCGTGCGGTACGGCTGATCGCCGCGCACGATGTAATCGCCGGGCTTGACGTCCACGTTGCCCGCCTTGAACGCGGTGGTCGCGCGGTGGAACTCGAGGCCTTGTGCACGCAGATCGTTCACGGCCTCGGCGGCGTTCGCCTTGGCGTGCTGTTCGGCGGGGATCACCCAGCCATAGATCGGCCCGTTCGTGCCCTTGGCGACCGCATGCTTGTTCTTGATCCAGTAATCCTCCAGGAACATCTCGCGATCCTTGGCCACTCGATTGAGGGCAAAGAGCATCGCCGATTCCTGGATGTTGGTGTTCGCGCGCGGGCTCCACTTGATCCGCGGCAGCGGCGGATTGGGTCGGTACCACTCGCGGCTCGTCGTGCTCGCCGGCGGCGTCACCCAGTTGGTATCGGTGTAACTCTGCACTTCGTAGAAGCGCCCAATGGCATTGTGCTCATGGGCAATGAAGAACATGTAGTTGGGGACCCAGCCGTCGTAGTAGTTGTAGGTCCACACGCCGGGCACGCCGCGCTTGGCCATTTCCATCACGTCGTTCTCGGCCAGCAGCCACCATTCGTCGACGGTGATCGGATCGAGCGCATCGTTGTACGGGCCGGTGCCCGTGGACACGTAGAGATAAGTCACCGACTCGTGCAGATCGTGGAGCACCTGCGGCGTCCACTCGAGGAAGGCCTTCTCGATGTTCTTGGTCAGATCGAGCATCTGGCCCATGCCGTCGCGGTTGTCGTCGTGCTCGACGTACTTGCCCCAATAGGGAATTCCCATGCGGCCCGTCGTCGCCGCGTACTTCTTGTTGTAGTAGAAGGCGTCGACCACCTTGTCGCGGCCATCCGGTTCCACCACCGGCGTGATGAACGTGATCACGTTGTCGCGGATGTTGTTGATGAGCGGCGAATCTTCCACCACCAGGCGGTAGGCCAGCTCCATCAGCATTTCCGGCCCGCCGGTTTCCGGCGAGTGCATGCCGCTGGTGATCCAGTAAATCGGCTTGGCGGTGTGCAGGAGCTGCTGCGCGCGCGCTTCGCTGGTCTTCCGCGGATCGGTCAATTCCTTGAGGTAGCCCTTGTACTTGTCGAGATTGGCGATCGTCGCGGAATCGGCAACCGCGAGGATGATCATGTCGCGTCCCTCTTCCGTCTTGCCAATGCTCCAGTACTTGGCGCGCGGCGAGGCCTTGGCGATGCTCGCGAGATACCGGTCGATATCCGCGACGTGCGTCAGCTCACCCGGTGTGCCGATGATGCGGCCCAGTCCCTTGAGCGGCGTGGGCACGGTGGCGGACGCCGGCAGATGATCGACAAGCTCGGTCGAGATCCGCGGATCCGAGAGATACTTGTGGATCAGCGCGGTGTAGGCCGAGTCATTTTTCTGCGCGGGTGCCGGACGGCGCGCCGCCGTGCGAGTGGCCGGCGTCTGCGCGGCGAGTGCGCCGGGAGCCAGCAATGCGCCGGCAACTGCAAGGACAAAGACCATGCGGCCAGCGGCCGCACCGGGTTGGGACGACATCCTGCCTCCGTCAGCTGTAGCAATGGGAAACGCGGCCGGGCGGCCCTACCGGCCGCCGGCGCCACAATGAATACGCGAATTGCCTGCGAATGACCAGCGCCGCCGCTAGCGTATGCGCTGGATGGTCACTGACGCCGTTCCCTTGGCGCCGATTCGCTCGGTGGTGTCGGAGCGCGTGTTGATCATGTCCTGCTCCATCTCGTTGGTCGCTGCCCAGACCGAGCCGCCCGGGGCGACAATGAGCGTCTCCGTCCCGGTACGGGTGCTCGTCGACGGCATCCCGCCAGTCACCACGGAATGCCCGGTGGTCGCACCGACCAGCACGAGGGTATCGTGGCGGATCGCGGTCACCCGCCATTGGGTGACAGTGACGCCCGACAGCGTGCCGCCGTGTCCGGTCGAGCTCACCAGCGAACTATCCGGCCAGCGATCACCGATCGCGGCCTTGGTCCGCACCAGGGGGAAGAGCATCCGGATCGCCTGTGCCAGCGATGCGGTGGCCGGCGATTGCGTCGACGGCGTCACCGGTTCCTGGATCTTGCCGTCGACCAGGTGGACATCGTACGACACACCGCGCGCCTTCCGCCCCACCGACGTATCGAAGGTCATCTCCATCAAACCCGTTCCACTGGTGGTCAGCGAGTCGATCACCACCAGCGCCCGACGGTCATCATCGGGATGCGTCACCGAGATCCAGGCGACTTCCGTCGCGGTACCGCGCTGCTGGTTCGTGTCGACCGCGGGCCGGTCGATCGACCAGCGCAGGCGAAGGTCAATGCGATAGTGCTGCGGGGCCGGGGGTTGGCCGGGCACCAGGCAGCCGGCGAGTACCAAGAAACAGGCGAACATCTCTGCCTCCTCGGTAACGGATGGGGGGAATCGGACGCACGGACGCGCCAAGGGCGGGGGGTGTGGCGGCGATATGGTGGTGGAATCGTGCAGTCACGGCGGCCTCGGGGAGAGGCGAAGTCCTGCGCCTCTAAACTAACGCCTCAGGCAAGGAGACGCGCGCCACCGCCCGCCCGACACCGCTCCAGTAGATTGCGGGCCATGCTCATCGCCCAGGGCCTCACCCAGCAATACCGCGTCGGCGACGAAACGCTGACGGTGCTCCGCGACGTGTCGTTTGCCATCGAACAGGGCGAGTTTGTCGCGATCGTCGGCGCCTCCGGCAGCGGCAAGACCACCCTCCTCGGCCTCCTCGCCGGGCTCGACACGCCCTCCGGTGGCGGCGTCGCCGTTGACAACGTCGAACTGGGCGCCCTCGACGAAGATGCCCGCGCCCGCCTTCGGGGCGACAAGGTGGGCTTCATCTTCCAGAGCTTCCAGCTGATTCAGACGCTCACCGCACTCGAGAACGTGCAGCTGCCGCTCGACCTGCTCGGCACCGCCGGTGCGACCGCCCGCGCCACCGAGCTCCTCGCACGCGTCGGTCTCGCCGCGCGATTGCATCACTTTCCCATGGCGCTCTCGGGCGGCGAGCAGCAACGCGTCGCAATTGCCCGCGCCTTTGCCAATCACCCGCGCATTCTCTTTGCGGATGAGCCCACCGGCAACCTCGACAGCCACACCGGGCAGCGGATCGTGGAGCTGCTCGAATCATTCAACCAGGAGACCGGTGCGACGATCGTGCTGGTCACGCACGACACCGGACTCGCCGCGCGGGCGAGCCGGATGATTCGCCTGCAGGACGGCGTGGTCGTCGAAGACACCAGACGTCTGGCCAGCGCTACCTGATGCATCGCTTCTCACGGCTGGCCGCGGTGGCGTGGCGCGAGAGCCGCACCGCACGCCGGCGTCTCCTGCTCTACATGTCGGCCATCACGCTCGGCGTCGCCGCGCTCGTCGCCATCGATTCGTTCGCCGACAACGCCACCCAGAGTGTGCGCACGCAGGCGCGCGCGCTCCTTGGGGGCGATCTCGCGCTCAGTTCGCGCGACACCTTCACCACCGTGGTCGCGCAGTTGTTCGACTCGCTGTCGCACAACGGCATCGGCCTCGCGCGCCAGACGAGTTTCAACTCGATGGCCGTTGCGGCGGACACCGCCGTCATGCGCCTGGCGCAGGTGCGCGCGGTGTCGCCCGGCTTTCCTTTCTACGACACGATTGAGACCGACCCGGCCAGCGCCTGGCAAACCGTGCAGGCCGGCCAGAACACGGTCATCGACGCGGCGTTGCTGGTCGCGCTCAACCTCAAGGTGGGTGATTCGCTTTCGCTCGGTTCGCAGCGCTTTGCGATCCGCGGCACGATCGTCAGCGTTCCGGGTGAAGTCGCCGCATCCGCCCTGCTCGGCCCACGCGTGTATATCGCGGACCGCTATCTCGGCGGCACGGGCTTGCTGGTGTTCGGCAGCCGTGCCGCATACGAAACGGTGGTCAAGCTGCCGGCCACGATCACCACCGACCAGTTCGAGGCGCGCTTTGGCCGGGTGCTGTCGCGCAATCAGGTGCGCATGCGCACCGTGGCCGACGATGAAGCCAACCTCAACTTTGCCATCGATCAGCTGCGCAACTTTCTTGGCGTCGTCGGCCTCATCGCGCTGCTCCTGGGCGGCATCGGCGTGGCCAGCGGTGTCCACGCCTTCGTCCTCCGGAAGATCGACACCGTCGCGATCCTCCGCTGTCTTGGCGCCACCAGCGGCCAGGTGGTGCTGATCTACGTGCTGCAGGCCGGGGCCATGGGACTGGT
>DATAVM010000171.1:0-5071 GCA_036267775.1 Gemmatimonadales bacterium | reverse complement strand
CCGAGCAGGCAGCGCGGCGCACCGCAATGAAGAACGCGACGGACAACGCCGGTGATCTGCTTGAAGCGCTCAAGCGGACGTACAACCGGCAGCGGCAGGCGCAGATCACGCAGGAAATCGCCGAGCTCGTGGGCGGCGCGGCGGCGTTGCAGGGGTGACAACCGCCATGGCGGCTGTCACCCTGAACGCAGCGAAGGATCGAATCGCACGACAAACGGAGCGAGCAGTTCATCGCTCAGCATGGAGACGGAATGACCGCAACCGCAACTGAACGCACCGCTGGCACCATCGTACAGATCATCGGACCGGTGATCGACGTCGAGTTTCCGCCGGATCACCTGCCGGAGCTCTACAACGCCTTGTCGGTGGATGACACCACCGGGCCGGTGCCGGTGCATCTCATTGCTGAAGTGCAGCAGCACATCGGCCGCAACCAGGTGCGCGCGGTGGCCATGAGCTCCACGGACGGCGTAATGCGCGAGATGCACGCAATCGACACCGGCGCTCCGGTCTCCGTGCCGGTGGGCGAAGCGGCCCTCGGCCGCATCCTCAACGTGCTGGGTCAGCCGGTCGATGGCGGCGATCCGATTCCGGCATCGGTGGAGCGGTGGCCGATTCACCGTCCGTCGCCGCTGTTTACGGCACTTGAGCCCAAGACCGAGATTCTCGAAACGGGCATCAAGGTCGTCGACCTGATCGCGCCGTTCGTGAAAGGCGGCAAGATCGGCCTCTTTGGCGGCGCCGGCGTGGGCAAGACGGTCGTCATCATGGAGCTCATCAACAACGTGCAGAAGGGCCACGGCGGCAAGTCGGTCTTCTGCGGCGTGGGCGAGCGTACGCGCGAAGGGAACGATCTCTACAACGAGATGAAGGAATCGGGCGTGCTCAAGAGTTGCGCGCTCATCTACGGTCAGATGAACGAGCCGCCGGGTGCGCGTCTGCGCGTCGGGCTATCGGGTCTCACCGTCGCCGAGTATTTCCGCGATGTCGAGGGCCAGGACGTGCTCCTCTTTATCGACAACATCTTCCGCTTTACCCAGGCGGGCGCCGAAGTGTCGGCCCTGCTGGGCCGCATGCCGAGCGCCGCGGGCTATCAGCCGACGCTCGCCACGGAGATGGGTGATCTGCAGGAGCGGATCACGTCGACCCGCAACGGCTCGATCACGTCGGTGCAGGCGATCTACGTGCCCGCCGACGATCTCACCGATCCCGCGCCGGCCACGGCGTTCGCGCACTTGGACGCGACGGTCGTGCTGTCGCGCAGTATCGCCGAACTCGGCATTTATCCCGCGGTCGATCCACTCGACTCGACGTCGCGCATTCTGGCGCCGCAGTTCATTGGTGAGCGGCACTACAACGTCGCCATCGGCCTGCAGCGCACGCTGCAGCGCTACAAGGCGCTGCAGGATATCATCGCGATCCTCGGCATGGACGAACTCTCGGAAGACGACAAGCAGATCGTCGGCCGGGCGCGCCGCCTGCAGAAGTTTCTGTCGCAGCCGTTCCACGTGGCCGAGCAGTTCACCGGCTTCCCGGGCAAGTACGTCAAGCTCGAGGACACGATCGAGGCGTTCGAGCGGGTGCTGTCGGGCGAGTTCGATCAACTGCCGGAGCAGGCGTTCTACATGCAGGGCGGCATCGACGACGTGATTGCGCGCGCCAAGGAGATGCAGGCGTGATGCACGTCACGGTCATCTCGCCGGAGGCGGCGGTCTATGAGGGCGAGGCGACGGCGGTCACCGCGCCCGCGTTCGATGGCGAGGTCGGTATTCTCACCAATCATGCGCCGCTCATGACGGTGCTGGGCAACGGCGTGCTGACGGTGCGTGGTGCCGACACGACGCGGCGCTTCCGTGTGCATGGCGGCTTCCTGCAGGTCGTCCGAAACAATGTCCGCGTCCTGGCCGAGCGGGTGGAGCGCGACGGGGCGTAGCGCCTGGCGACTTTCCCGGATGGCGCGTGCCCGTGGCGGTTTCTATCATGCTGAATCACTTCCTGGAGGGACCCTGATGCTCGCTCGTCCGATCTTCGCGCTGCTCGTGGTCTCCAGCGTGGCTGCCGCTCCGATATCGGCGCAGGTACTGGGTTTGCCAGTGGTCAACAACGGCGCACCGACCGGACTCAACGTCGGCGCGGATGTGGGTTTTGCGAACGATGCGTATGCCGGCGGCGGTGGAACCGCATTCGGCGGTCATGCGGCGATTGGTGTCGGCTTCATCGGCGCAGGCGCGCAGGTTGCCACCTATTCGCCGTCGGTCGGGAGTTCGGTGACGTCGGAAGCGCTGAACGCCACGCTGCGCCTGGTGGGCGGGCCGCTCGTGCCCTTCCGGATCACGCTGCAGGCGGGCTCGGGCTGGTGGAGCATCGACAACACCAACTACATGCACGTGCCCGTGTCGATCGGCTTTGCGGCGACGATTCCCAATCCTGCCTTCGCCATCAAGCCGTGGATCGCGCCGCGCCTGGACCTGACGCACATGAGCGGTACGTCGATCGAAGGCGGCTCGGTGTCGAGCAACGACACCCACTTTGGCATCAGCGGTGGTGTCGACTTTGCGCTGTTGAATGGCCTGGCGCTGCGGGTGGCGTATGACCGGCTTTCGGCCGGCGACGCCAAGCCGGCGGTGCTCAGCCTGGGCGTCGGCTTCTCGCACTAACCTCGAGTGCGGCGAGCAGCAGCGACACGCTGCGCTCGGCCGCTCCCCGTTCACCTTCCAGGGCGTGCCGCGCGGCACGCCCTTTCTGTTCCCGCTCGGCCGGTTCCGCGAGCCAGCGGCTCCAGTGCCCTGCGAGTAGGTGCGGCGCATCGGCTTCGGGCAAGCGCACCAGCGCTCCCGCGGCGTCCAGCAACTGCGCGTCGCGACTGCCCCGGTCGCGCGGTCCGATCGTCACGGGGAGCGCCCAGGCGGCGGGCTCCAGTACGGAGTGAATGCCCTTGTCGCCCCACCCCCCGCCTACCAATGCCATGCTGCCACTGCCGTAGAGTCGAGCGAGCAGTCCCACGCGATCGACCAGCAGCAACGGCGCCGTGTCGCTGGCGCTGTGTGCACTCATGCGCACGCACGCAACGCCATGCTGTTCCGCGCGGAGTTCGACGCCTCGCAGATGTTCTTCGGTCGGATCGTGCGGCACAAGAATGAGACGCGCATCGGGATGCGTGACCCGCACCAGGGCAAGCGCGGCGAGAACAACCGCTTCATCCGCCGGCCAGGTGCTGCCGGCGACGAGTGTGTGCTCTGGATTGGAAAATGTATGCAGCGCGCCGTCGGGCGCGATGGCGGCGACAGCGTCGAGTACCGAGTCGATGCGGGGATCACCGGTGACCGTAATGCGCGCGGGGTCGCAGCCCAGGCGGACCAGGCGCTCCGCGTCCTTGTCGGCGATGGCGCCTGCGCAGGCGAGCGCGGCGTATCCTGGTGCAGCGAGTGCGCGGAGCGGAAAGCGCAGCCGGCCGCTGTTCGGTGACACCGTGCCCGCGATGAGCGTCACGGCAGCACCCCGCGCCGCGGCCGCCGTGGCGAGCTCGGGCCAGAGATCGAGCTTGGCAAAGACCAGGAGATCGGGACGAACCGCGTCGAGAGCGGTGGCTACGTCGGCCGGGCGGTCATAGGGGACGTAACCGCTCCAATCGGCCGCCACCGTGGCGGCAAAGGCCGTGGCCGATGGCGAATAGTGTGTGTAGACGATCTGTGCGTCAGGTCGTGCTCGGCGGAAGCGTTCGAGCACCGCGCGCGCCTGAAGACCCTCGCCCACCGATGACGCGTGAAACCACGCCAGCGGGCGCGTCATGTCGCGGTGCCCGGCCGCCCATGCGGCGAGCGCGGCCGGTGCGCCAATGCGTCCGCGATGCGCCTCGCGTGCTCGCGCGTCACGTAGCACCACTGGAACAAGCGGCACGGCCATGCTCGTGGCGGCGCGGTAGAGCGGCGATGTGGTGGGCACGGCTGGAACGATGCGCGCCTGCGGCGATGCAGGCAAGCTCTCTCGCATGATACCTTTAAGACATGCCCGCTGCACGATACTTTGCCGACAGCCGCGCGCCGCGCTATTCGCTGCTCTTTGCGCTGCCGCTGCTGCTCGCTTACGAACTCGCGGCCCGGTTGCTGATGCATCCCGGCACGCCCGATGTGCGCAACGGCGCCGATGTGATGCTCAAGTCACTGTTTGTGTGGCTGGGCGGCCGCGACGGCTTGCTCGTCTTTGCCCTGGTGCTTGCCGCGGTCGGGCTCTGGTTCGTGGTGCGCGATTGGCGGCGCCATCCGGGGCCGCTCCGCGCCGCGGTCTTTGGCGGCATGCTGGGCGAGTCGGTTGTGCTCGCGATTCTGGTCGGTGTGCTGGTGCGCGGCGTCACGGCGGCGGTGTTGCAGCACGTCCCGTTGATGATGCCGGACGCCAGGGGACTCAGCACATCGACTCAACTGATGATTTCACTCGGGGCGGGGATTTACGAGGAACTGCTCTTTCGCGTGATTATTGTCGGCAGTCTGGCGGCACTCTGCATCCGCACACTTGGCATGTCGACGCGCGGGGCCGGCGCGCTCGCGGCCACGGTGGGAGCGCTGATCTTCTCGGCGTTCCACTACATCGGTCCCTACGGCGATCACCTCGAGCTCGCGAGCTTTCTCTTCCGCTTCTTTGCCGGGATCGTCTTCAGCGTGCTCTTCCTGGTGCGCGGCTTTGGCATCACCGCGTGGACCCACGCGCTCTACGATGTCTTCGTGACGCTGAGCGCGGTCGGCTGACCTACTTCTTGCGGGTGCGGATCGCGTAGATCGAATCGAGCACCTTGCGGAAGACCTCGATCGGCTGCGCACCGCTCATCATGCCGCCTTCGATGTAGAAGGTCGGCGTGCCGGTCGCTCCGGACTTGGCCGCGCCGGCGGCATCGTCCGCCACGATGGCGCGGCCGACGCCGTTATTGAGACAGTCGGTCAACACCTTGGGATCCAGATTGAGCGGCGCGATCTGATGCATCAGGAACTCGCGCGGGTCCTTGAGCGAATCCCACTGGTCCTGCGTGCTGTAGAGCCGGTCGTGCGTCTGCCAGAACTTGCCCTGTTTGCCGGCACAG
>DATAVM010000170.1:0-23740 GCA_036267775.1 Gemmatimonadales bacterium | reverse complement strand
CGGGAACATCTCACACTCTACTCGCCGCATGGTCGAGCCCAGCTCGCGCTGCTCGAACACGCCTTCGAAGCGGCCAATCCCGATATCGATGTGCGCTGGCTCGACATGGGGAGCCAGGAAGTGCTCGACCGCCTGCGCTTTGAAAAGCCCAATCCGGTCGCCGACATCTGGTTCGGCGGGCCCACGACCATCTTCGATCGCGGCATTCGCGAAGGACTGATCGAACCGTACCGCCCGGTCTGGTGGCGTTCGGTCGATTCCGGCGGCGTCGGTCCCGACGACATGTACTGGCCGGTCTATCGCACGCCCGCCGTCATCGCCTACGACACCAACCTGGTGAAAGCCGCCGACGCGCCCAAGGACTGGAACGACGTGCTGCTGCCGCGCTGGCACGATCAAGTGCTGATTCGCGACCCGGTGGCCAGCGGCACCATGCGCGCGATCTGGGGAATGATTCTCCTGCGGAGCATTCGCAGCACCGGCGACACCGCCCAGGGCATGCAGTGGCTGCGCGCACTCGACGCGCAGACCCGCACCTATACGCTCAACCCGGCAATTCTTGCCGAGAAGCTCGCGCGTGGTGAAGGGACAGTCACGCTGTGGGATTTGCCGGACCTGCTGATCTGGCGTTCGCAGGGATTTCCGTTTGCCTACACTTTTCCCACCAGCGGCACACCGGTCATCGACGACGCGATCGCGATCGTGAAGGGCACCAGACATCGCCGTGCGGCGGAGCGGTTCATTGACTATGTCGGCAGTGTCGACGCGCAGATTCTCACGGCCGAGCAGGCGTGGCGCCTGCCGGCGCGCACGGACCTGCCGGCCGATCGCGTGCCGGCGTGGGTGGCCGATGTCGATCGCCACATGGTGACCGCACCGATGGACTGGCCGCGTGTCGCGCGCGACGGCGACGCGTGGATGCGCTACTGGGATCAACGCGTTCGCGGCAGCGGCAAGGCAGAGGGGGC
Organism: Gemmatimonadales bacterium; assembly: GCA_036267775.1. GTDB lineage: Bacteria > Gemmatimonadota > Gemmatimonadetes > Gemmatimonadales > GWC2-71-9 > Palsa-1233. The sequence continues at coordinate 22,772 of DATAVM010000170.1, read as the reverse complement.
CCGGTGAGCACCGTCCGACTCGAAAACGTCGCCAAGCAATTCGGCACCACCGCGGTGGTGCGCAACGTGTCGCTCGAGATCGCCGAGGGCGAGCTCGTTGCACTCCTGGGCCCGAGCGGCAGCGGGAAGACCACGCTGCTTCGGCTGATTGCGGGCTTCGAGGCCGTGAACAGCGGGCGGATTCTGCTCGACGGCGACGATGTCACGGCGCGCAGCGCCCTCGAACGGCGCTGCGGCATGGTCTTTCAGCACTACGCGCTCTTTCCGCATCTCACCGTGGGCGAAAACGTGGCGTACGGTCTCGCCCGCGAACGCCTGGATCGTGGCGCGCGCGAGGCGCGCGTGACCGAGGTGCTGGCTCTCGTCGATCTTGCCGGATTCGAAGACCGCGCGGTGACCGCGCTTTCCGGCGGCCAGCAGCAGCGCGTGGCACTTGCCCGGGCACTCGCGCCGCGACCGCGTGTGCTGCTGCTCGACGAGCCGTTGTCGAACCTCGACCCATCGCTTCGGGAACGCACCCGGCGCGAACTGCGCGATCTGCTGCACCGCACGGGAATCACGTCGATCCTGGTCACGCACGAACAGGAAGAGGCATTTGACCTCGCCGACCGCGTGGTGGTGCTGCATCTGGGACATCTGGAGCAGATCGGCACACCGGAGGTGCTCTACAGCGCGCCAGCCACGCCGTTTGTGGCAAGCTTTGTGGGACGCGCCTCTGCACTGCCTGCGACCGTGACGACCGATGGCGTCGTCACTGCGGCGGGCGCTCGCTGGCAGGTGGCGGCAAACGGACACACGGGCGCGGCCGTGCTGCTCGTGCGACCGGAGGGCGTGCGCTTCGCGGCGAACGGTCCGATCACTGGCACGGTGGTGCGCCGACGCTTTGCCGGGGCCGTCGTCTACTGCACGCTCGCGCTGGCCGATGGCAACGAGATCGAAGTCGCGGCGGCGGCCGCAGATGCCGCCGTGGGCGACACGGTGCGCGCCGTCCCTGCCGGCGGCGCGGCATTTCTCTTCGCTGAACCCGGCCGCTGATGCGGCGTACCGTCGCATGGCTGTTGTTGCTGGTACTCGCCTGGCTCGTCGTCGAGCCGCTGGTGCTCGTCGCGGTCGACGCCGTTCGCATCGACGGCATGTGGACGCTGGCTGCGGTCCGCACGTTTCTCACCGAGCCCAATGAATGGCGCGCCGCCTTCAACTCCGCGTGGCTTGCGATGGCCAGCGTAGTCCTGGGCTGCACCCTCGGCGTGGCGCTTGGTGTCTTCACGCGGCTGGCGGATTTCCCGGGGCGCCGCGTCGTCGCTGCACTGCTCACCTTGCCCGCGGTGCTGCCGCCGCTGGTGGGTGTGGTGGCCTTTCTCTTTCTCTACGGCGAGAGCGGTGTCATCGCTCGGCTGGTGATGCTGCTGACGCACAGCGACACGCCGCCATGGCGTTTCGAAGGCGCCGCGGCCGTACTGCTGATCCACGTTACCACGATGTACGTGTACAGCTATCTCCTGGTGCGGGGAGCACTCGCCACTTTCGATCCCGCGCTGCTTGAAGCCGCCACCGCCCTCGGCGCGACGCGTTGGCGTGCGCTCCGCACCATCGTGCTGCCGCTGTTGCGCCCGGCGATCGGCAACGGCGCGCTGCTGACGGCGCTCTCATCGCTGGCGTCGTTTTCCGCGCCATATGTCTTCGGCGGTGGCTTTCGCGTGTTGCCGACACAGTTGGTGAGCACGCGTCTCAACGGTGACATCGGCATCGCGATGGTCGAGACGCTGGCGCTCGTGGTGCTGTCGCTCACGGCCTTGCTTCTGGCGTCGCGACTGAGCGGCGTGGGGACCCGCGGCGCGGGGAAGGGCCTCGCGCCGCGGCCGGGCCGCTCGCGAGGACCGCGCCGCCTGATCTTTGGCACGATTGCCTGGCTCGTCACATTCTGGCTGCTATTGCCGCACCTGTCGCTGCTCGCGTTCTCGCTCGCCCGCCCCGGCGCCTGGGTCAAGACAGTTCTGCCCACCGCGTGGACGTTGCAGAACTACACCGTGCTGGTGACGGACCCTGAGCGCTGGCGTCCCTTTGGCACGTCGCTCTGGATGGCCACACTCGCGGCGCTGGCCGCGGCGGGCGTGGCGTTGGCGGTGGCTGTCGCCGCCCGGGATGGACGGGAACGCCTCTCCCGCTGGCTGGAGGGGGGACTGGCGCTTCCCTGGGCGGTGCCCGGGACCGTCTATGCGATCGCCCTTGCCACCATGTTCTCGGTGGTGCAACCCGCGGCTGGCCGGTTCATCCTTATCGGTACGCTCTGGCTCCTGCCACTCGCCTATCTTGTTCGCTCGCTGCCGATTGTGGGGCGCGCCCTGGTGGCGGCGATTCGCGGGCTCGATCCGGCGCTCGATGAAGCTGCGGCTTCACTCGGCGCGGGACCGTGGCGGGCGTTTGTGACAGTCACGCTGCCGCTGCTCGGGCCGGCGCTGGCTGGGGCAACGGCGCTGGCGTTTGTGACCGGTCTGGGAGACTTCATGACTTCGGTGATCCTCTACACGTACGATACACGGCCTGTGTCGCTCGAAATCCTCGGCGCCATTCGCGATGGCGATCTGGGCGTGGCCGCCGCGTATGGTGTCGCTCTCACCGTGCTCAGCAGTGGCGCGTTTCTTCTGGCGGAGCGCGGGCGGCGCCTCGCATGACGGCCACAGCCGTCCCACTGTCCAACCGACAGCATCAGTTCCGTCAGTTGAGCGTTCTCATCGGTCTCAACTTTGTGGACATGATGGGCTTTGCGATGGTGCTGCCGCTGCTGCCATTCTACGCGCTGCGCCTGAATGCAACGCCCGAGATGATCGGCTGGCTGATGGCCTCGTTCTCCATCACGCAGCTCTTTGTGGCGCCACTCTGGGGTCGGGTGTCGGATCACTATGGCCGCCGGCCGGTGCTGCTGATCGGCCTGACCGCGTCGGCGTGCGCGTTTCTGGTGTTTGGTCTGGCCACCTCGCTCTGGCTGCTCTTTCTCTCGCGGATCGTGCAGGGTGCGGGCGGCGGGACTACGGGTGTCGCGCAGGCATACGTGTCCGACACGGTCGAGCCCAAGCACCGGGCGCGCGCCCTTGGCTGGCTCTCGGCGGCCACGAACGCGGGCGTCTCCGCTGGCCCTGCGATCGGGTCACTCGCCACCGGCATCAGCGAAGCGGCGCCGGGGTTCTTCGCGGCGGGACTCTGCTTCTTGAATGTGCTCGCGGCATGGAAGTGGTTGCCGGAATCGCGCCAGGGCGTCAAGACCTACGCCAATCGCAAACCATTGTGGTATGCGGCGAGCAAGGTGGCGTTCAATCCGCGCGGAAAAGCCGAGCAGCTGGTGTGGATCTACGGCATCGGCATGTTCGGCTTTTCGCTGCTGACAACGATACTTGCCCTGTGGCTTGGTGCGCGCTTCAACGTGACCGTGAAGACCATCGGCTACTTCTTTGTGTACTACGGCCTGCTGTCGTTCGTGATGCGTTCGGTCTTCCTCGGTCCCGTGGTTGATCGCGTGGGCGAAACCTGGGCGCTCCGCATTGGCACGCTGCTGGTGGCGGTCGGGATGCTGCTCTATCCGGTGGTGCCGTCGGTATGGGTGCTGGCATTCGTGATCCCGCTGGTGCCGATCGGAACGGCGCTCATGTTCCCGGCCGTGACCTCGCTGCTGTCGCATGTGACGGATCCGAGCGAGCTCGGGACCACGATGGGCGTTGCGCAGACCTTTGCCGGCATCGCGCGTGTTCTGGCGCCGATTCTCGGCACGATTGCCTTCCAGCGCATCGGCATCGACGCACCCTTTGTGGCGGGCGGTTGTATCATGCTGCTGGTCGGCTGGATCACATTCCGTTACGTTCAGCCGCCGGCTCCTGCCGCATCGGCGGCGTGACTATCACTTCCATTATGATCCGCTCATGACGACAGCCACACCCGTCCTCCCCCCGACGAGCGCAGGCTTTGCCGCGGCGACCTGGGACAGCATCGCCCCATATTACGCCGACCTCGAGGCGGCGCCCCTCGATGCGGCGTTGCTGCCGGCGTGGCTGGCGCGCTGGTCGCGGCTCGATGAACTGGTGAGTGAAGCCGCATCGCTCGCCATGATTGCGTATACCGCGGACACCGCGGACGAAACGAAAAAGGCCGCGCATCTGCGCTTCTCGACCGAGATCATGCCGCACCAGGAAGAGGCGGCCGTGGGGCTCGCCAAGCGACTCGTGGCCATTGGCACCAATCGCCAGGATCTGCAGACCACCATGCGCCGCTTTCGCACGGCGATCGAGATCTTTCGCGAAGCGAATGTGCCGCTTGTCTCGGAATCGGAAGGCCTGGCCGCGCGCTATCAGCAGGTGACCGGCACCATGACCGCCGACTGGCACGGCGAGCAGGTGCCGCTGCCGCGTCTCGCGCCGTTCCTCACCGGCCATGATCGTGGGATCCGCGAAGCCGCGTGGCGCGCCTACAACGCGCCCTATGTGGCGGCGCGCAACGAGCTGGCGGAGATCTTTGACCGGATGGTGGTGTTGCGCCAGTCGATCGGCCGCAACGCCGGCTTTGCCGACTACCGCGACTACATCTTTGCCGCCAAGAGCCGCTTCGATTACACGCCGGCCGACTGCGAACGCCTGCATGATGCGATCGCCGAGAGCGTGGGCCCGGCGCTGGGGCGCGCGCTCGAAGCGCGTCGCGCGCGACTCGGGCTCACGCAGATCCGCCCATGGGACCTGCTCGTCGATCCGTGGCGCGATTCACCGCCAGTGCCGTACCGCACGGTCACGGAATTGAAGGAGACCGCGGCGCGGATCTTTACCGCGGTCGATCCAGTACTGGGTGGCGAGTTCCGCACCATGATGCAGGAAGATCTGCTCGATCTCGAGTCGCGCGCCGGCAAGGCGCCGGGCGGCTATTGCGATACGCTGCACGCGCGCGGCCGGCCATTCGTCTTCATGAACGCTGCCGGTGTACCGGAAGATGTCACGACGCTGTTGCACGAAGCCGGGCATTGTTTTCATGCGTTTGCAGCGCACGCGCTGCCGCTCATCTGGCAACGGCATCCGGGTGCGGAGTCGGCCGAACTCGCGTCAATGTCGATGGAATTGCTCGCCGCACCGCATCTCGCCAAGCCGACCGGCTATTACGCCGAAGCCGACGCGCGTTCCGTACGGCTCGAGCATCTCGAAGACATCCTCATTTCGCTCTCCCATATCGCGTCCGTCGACGCCTTCCAGACCTGGATCTACACCCACGCCGAGGGTGGCGACGCCGCTGCCCGCGATCGGGCGTGGCTCGACATCCGCAGCCGCTTTGAGCCGGCGGTCGACTGGACCGGGCTCGAGGCCGAACGGGTGGCGCGCTGGTACCGCCAGCTTCACATCTTCATCTACCCGTTCTACTACATCGAGTACGGCATCGCCCAGATCGGCGCCCTCCAGGTCTGGCGCAACGCCCGGCGCGATCCGGTGAAGGCCGTGGCAGCGTATCGGCGCTTTATGGCCCTCGGGGCCACCCGGCCGCTGCCGGAGCTGTACCGGGAAGCGGGGGTCGAGCTGACCTTTGACCGCAAGGTCATTGGCGAGCTGATCGCGATGCTCGAAGAGGAAATGAACACGCTCCGCGACACGCTGCTGGCCGCGGCGTAAGTCTCGGCGCTGTTGCGTCTTGCGGGGCGGGGCGGCAGATTGGTGCCGGTACGTGCGCGAGCCTCGCGCGAGTAGGTGACCTGTTTGCGGAGATTGAATGGCCAAAGAAGAAGGCATTGAAATGGAGGGCGTGGTCCAGGAAGTCCTTCCCGACCGCAACTATCGCGTCCTCCTCGACAACGGTCACACGATCCTCGCCTACGCCGCGGGGAAGATGTCCAAGTTCAAAATCCGGGTGCTTGAAGGCGATCGCGTGAGCGTGGTGCTGTCGCCGTACGATCTGACCCGTGGACGAGTGGTCTACCGCCACAAGTAGGTCCGCATGTACAAGTCCGCAGTGGTTGTCGCGGCGATCGCGTTGGGCATCGGCGCAAAGGCACGTGCGCAGACAGTTCGCCTTGACCATCCGGGCGAAACGGCGGAGCAGTTGCGCGCCGTCTGTCATGCGTATGCGGCAGGCGCCGCCACGCTCGCCGAACGCGCCGCAGCCCTCGCTGATTCTACCCCGCTTGTCACGGACCCCAGGTTCCATCAACGGCTGGGCTGCATCCGGGCACTCCTCTACACGTGGCGTCCCAATGAACGCAGCAGACCAGACGGCCCGCCCGGTAGCGACCACGCACTCCCGCGCTGGTTGAGCGGCGCCTTCACGGAATTCGCGCACGCACAGGCGCTCGATCCGCACGACACCGTGTCCGCTTACGCCCTTGCTGTGCTTGGCTTTGACATGCTGGGCGCGCATGCCTTTGAGGGCGCCCCGTTTCGGGATTCGCTCGCGATGTTGATGTATCATGCGGTGATGTCCGGAACGGCAACGCCGATCGTGCTGCGGCTCTGCACACAGGCATCGCTCGACGTCGGCGACTTGACTACCGCACGCTACTGCTCGCAACGAGCGCTCGACCAGGGTGTCGATTCCACCTGGCATCTCATCCGCAGTTCGTGGTTGGCTGCCTTCCACGAGGATACTTTCCCCGCGGTGGCACTGTTCGATCAGGCGCTTCGCGCCGCGCATGACAGCGCGGCACGAGTTGACTTTGTCGTTCCCGCCCTGCAAGTCTCCCCTCACACTTCCGTCAGTTCGACGGACACAAAAGACGATTCGACCTTTGCCGCCGTTTTGTGGAGTTTGCCTGACGGCGAACGGGTTCAATGGCTGCATCGACGGCGGGCCGGCGAAACCAGCTATCCTGACGCGTTGCTGCGTGCCGAGGGGAATCGGTCGTTCCTCTCGTTCGGGTTCTGGCTCTGCGCCTTTGCACCGAGCCGCAACGGCGCTGCGTTGGGTTCGCCCAGCCATGGCTGCGGCCACCCTCCCGATTACGGCGTCGTGGACGGCATCACCGCGCAAGTCGTGAAACTCTGGAACCCGGCGACTGGCGCGCCGACCGATCTCATCGTCTTTGCGGTACCGCGCGATGCGCTCGCCGCAAGCCGGACCACTGGGCCTTCAGGGTCATACAACAACTACCAGTTCGTCATGGACTTCCGTCGATGGGACTGGCAGGCCATGCAGTGGATCGACACCGTGCGACGAGTGCAACGCGCTGTTCCAGACGACGAGCACCCCCCGCAGCGGCTGGGTGAAGCATGGACGCTCGGCACTCCGACGGGCGTGTCATCGTGGACGCTTTTCATCAGTCAGCCAGGGCGTTCCGGGCACATTACGAGCGACGAAGAGCTTCCACTGGTCGCAGCCCCGGTAGCGTTGTCCGATCTGGTCCTCGGCGTCGCGAGTCAGGGATTGAGCTGGCCCGTGGGCAACGAGCAGGTGACACTCGCGCCGTATGGATACGTGCGCCACGACGAGCTGACGCACCTTTTCTTCCAGATCCGGAGCGACACGGCCCTCGCGGACACGCGCACCAGCATTTCCATCCACCGGATCGCCGACACGCATGTGGTGGCCGATGCGGCATACTCGATCACGTTCAACTCGGCACTGCGCAGCGGGATTCAATCGACGCAGCGCGAGATCGACGTCTCGCGCATTGGCAAGGGCAACTGTCAGCTGCAGGTGCGCGTGACTGACGCGCACGGCAATGTCCTCGCCGAGCGCGCGGCGAATCTCTACATTCAGTAGGCATCTGCTGGTGCTCTGTACCCCAGTTCGTGAGGCAGATTGGGCGAGCATGTGACACCTGCTACGAGCCTGCTGCTTCGATACCGCTGGGGTGATGGGTAGCCCAGCGCGGAGTGCGGCGCGACGGCATTGTAATCCGCAATCCGTCCCGGGATTTGCGTCAGGATACTCGCGGCACTCGACCGATCCGCTCCCGCCACCTAGTCCCGCTTCAGGGTATTCACAAACGCCTCCGACATGCCATTCGATTGCGGGCTGGCCGCCGGCGTGGTGATCGGCACCAGCCCGAGGCGCTCCGCCGTGCACCGCGTGTCGAGCGCGGTATAGATGCTGCCATTGTCGCTGAGCCACTGAATCGGGTGGTCGGACCGATCGCCGAAACGTGCAGCCACCGCCGCCCGCATGAGCTGCTGGATATCCGTGCCGACCAGATCGCGCGGCACCGCGACATGTGCGATGGCTTCGCGATCGTGACAGTCGAGTGCAAAGGCCAGTTGCACGAGCTCACCATTCCAGCACGCGATCTCCAGGCCGTCGCTGCACCACCGTTCGTTGGACACGTCGCGCTGGATCCGTCCGCGGTGCGCCCGTCCCGTCCGTCGGCGCGCGGTGCGGGGGAGATTCCAGCCGTGCAGCTCCATCCCCCGCCGAATGCGCTTCAGGTTGTAGCCGGTGGCAAATGCGCGGTTGACCAGCGCGTGGACGCGCACCGCGCCACACGAGGACCGCGTCCGAATGATCGCGCGGATCTGGGCCGTCACGACGCGATCCTCCGCCGTGGCATACCGGGCGCGCCGACCCGCACTCGGGCGATAGGCGCAGGCGCGACTGATGCCCAGCACGCGACAGATCAGGGCCATCTTGCGCCCCGTCATCGTCTGGACCCGGTGTAGAAGCGCGGTCTTTTTGTTACCTCCTCGCGCGCCGCTTGGAGGATCTCGATCTCCAGGACCTTCTTCCCGAGCGCCCGCTCGAGTTTCCGAATGCGCTGCTGCGCCGCCCGCAATTCACTGGCCGGCACGACCTCCTCGTTCGCCGTGACCGCCGCCGTACTGCCTTCACTGCTCAGGCGCTGCCACTGCTTGATCAGTTGCGGGGCCACCGCCAGCTCCCGGGCGAGCTCCGAGACGGTGAGTTCCTGCCGAGCTAACCGAGCGACTTGTTCCTGCTTGAACTGCGGGATGAAGACCGGACGACCATCTGCCTTCCGCCGATGCGTTTCCATCCGACGACCCTCCATGGGGAAGTAAACTTACGCTTCCCAAAGTGCCCCGTCGAATTGGGGTACAGAGCAGTTCGATGACCGAAGCCGACTAGAACGCACGGTACAGCGCAGCCATTTCTGAATGCCTCCGCCGGCGACAGGATGGCATCGCCGAACGACAAGCGCGAGCGACCGAGTCGCGGTGTGGTGGACCGCGGCTGGCAGTTCATCCCTCCGTGCGATTCCTCTTGACACGGACTGTTCGCGTGAGAGTATTGTGAGGATCCTCCACAGGTCACGGCTCGATGGCACGTCGCCCGAATGTGCTCGTAGTTGACGATCAGGTCATGTTTGCGCGTCTCATTGCACGTGCAGTCGAGCGGTTCGGTTTCCGCGCGGTGCCCCCGGTATTCGTCTTTGACGACATCATGGAGGCCATTACCCGGGAGCAGCCAGACATTCTGTTATTAGACGTTATGCTAGGGGATAGGAGTTCCCTCGATTTAGTCCCGGAGATCCGACGGGATCATCCAACGATCAAGATCATTATCCTGACGGGATACCTCGATGTGGATCTGCTTGCTCGTGCTGATGCGCTCGGATGTCACGCCTTCCTCTGGAAGGTGCATGAGGTCGATGAGCTGCACGCCGCTATGAAGGCCGTAATGGTCCATCGACGCTTTCTCTCACCCCATTTCAGGCCCGCTGATGCGAGGCGGCATTGTCGTCTCCAGCGGCCCCTCACTCATGGGCAGCGCGACCTGTTCGCAGCCTTGCAAACAGGATCGACGCAAGTCGCAATCGCAGCGGCGGGCTCGACCAGTCTCACGAGCGTTTATCGGAGGGTTCGGCGATTGCGAGCCGCCCTCGGCCTTGCGGGACGGTTCGAACATATCAGATGGAGTTCAATTGTTATTGATTGCGACTGATCGTAGTCCAAGCATTACCATTGCTCATTGGGTGCCCCCCGGTCGGCGATACCGGTAGGGTGACGGGGAGGATGCAAGAGAAACCCTACTCTTGTTGAGTGACGGCGGATTTGCGACTCTAGGTCTCCACTGGTCAGTCACCCATCCAACGAGGCCGTTATGTCAAGAACGTTGCTGTTTCGACTTGGCGTTGTTGCGTCAGCGCTTCTGATCGCCGGATGCGCCCGCGATACTCCACTCACCGGCAGCTCCAATGCGATCGCTCCCAAGGTGGCGCTGCCGGCCTTCCGCATGAACCGAGCTATTTCGGGAGAAGTGCGAAGTGTCGAGGTGCATTATGGCGCAAACGCACCCGATGATCGGCTGGATCAGATCATGGTGTCGCCCGTGAGGGTTGCGGTGGATATCCAACGCCATCGCGTCATGAGCCTCGATGTGGCTGAGTCATCGTTGAGCAGCGTCGTTACCCGCTTGCGGACGTTGGCCTGGGTTGAGGATGTCGCAATAGTCGCGCAGCCCTTTGCCCACGCGACCGGTGGGTTCTCTTCTCGCCGTACCTCGCGGAGAGCGCGGGCCACACGTTTCATCGGACGCTGGTTCTCCGATGTTGTGCCGATCGGCGTGAGCCTGATCAACGCTCCGTTGTCCCAGTCGGTGCTGAGCGAAGTGGGGTCTGGCGTGAGGGTTGGGGTGATGGACACGGGAATCGACACGACGGTTGCGGACTTGGAAGGCGCGGTGAAAGGCGGGACGAACTTCGTCGCGGATGGGTATGATTGGTACCAGGATCACGGATTGCACGGGACTGATATCGCCAGCATTATCGCCGCGCAATCAAATGGAAGCGGCTTGATCGGTGTGGCGCCCGGCGCCTCTTTGTTCTCGATTCGGATAATGGACACATCGAGGAAGGCCACGACGACGACGATTCTCTCGGGCCTCGAATGGGCGATCACCGATACGATGAAGGTCCTCAACATGAGTCTTGGCGATTGCGGGATCACTCACGGCGACCTTTCGGGCACCATGAAGACCGAAATCGCGGACGTGATCAGCGCTGGGATCGTGATTGTCGCGGCGGCAGGCAACGGCTCGGCAGGAACAGAAGGGTGTAGTATGCACGACTCACTTTCAAACTACGCAGCGCAGAGCGGAGTGATTGGCGTGAGCGGGGTTGACACGATGACGACCGTGCATGCGCGAATCCGAACGGGCTACCAGTCCGGTTCTCATGTGTTCATCTCGGCGCCCGACAGCACAACCGCGGATGGGTCGGGCGGCGGAACGGGCTTGTTCGTCGGCACCTCGGCGGCGGTACCACATGTGGTTGGAACTGTTGCCCTGATGCTCGGGGCCGGCTACTCTGCGTCGGGAGTGTCGACCGGACTGGCGTTGGAGACCCAAGACAAGCCCGACACAACGCTTTTTGCACACAATGACTCGATCGGTTACGGTGTTGTCGATGCAGCAGCCGTCCTCGCACTAACACCTCAGATTGGGTCCTTTACGATCGAAGCAGGATCGGATGCCGACTGCGACGGCAACACGCTTTTCGCGGGTGAGACTTGCTACATCTCTCCTTCGTACGAGACGGACATCGTTGGTCGTACCGGTTGGTACAATATCCACACAACATGGTGGGACACAACGACCCGGTATCCAGTCACGGTGGACGAGTCGAGCGGGACAACTTTTGCTTTCACGGTCGGTACGGTCGATTCCAGCTACTTCATCGAAGTGCAAGGCACGCCGCACGATACGGTGACTGGCCGGAACATTCGCCACGGGACCACAGAGGAAATCGATTGGGTCGCCTGCCCGTCATCAGAGGAAGCCCGGCAGAAACTCCATGGCACCCTTGCGTACTCCGTGATTCGAGGATCTCGGAATAGATCGTTCTCGTTTGTTGCCGCGCCGTTCAGCCCGCTTGCGTCCGTTAAGGCAGCAGTCGCTGTCACACGTACTCCCACAAAGGTCAGGCCGTTGGTTGACCAGATATGCCCGAGCTGATAACGCATTGCACGGCGGTCGGGGTTGCGCGTAGGCGCAGCCTACAGTAGCTATGCTCAGCGCGGTTCTCGGGAGGTGTTGGGCTGTGCGTCGTATTCTCTTTCGTGCATCGGTGGCGCTTCTGTGCGTCGCAGTGTTCGGCTGTGGTTCGACGATGCCGTCCGAGCATCTGGTAACGGGTAGTTGGGGGGGCCGTGACATCGCAGTCACGGCCACCCCTGACAGCCTGGTGGCCTCGTTCGCGTGCTACGTATCTGTTTTTCGCGGCCCGATTGGGCTCGCCGCTGACCAGACCTTCGCCGGAACTGGCACCGTTGCTCTTTCCACGGATGGCGCCTTGATCGGGAACCCAGCGCGAATGTCCGGTGCTATTCGGGGCGACACTCTTTTTTTCGGCTACGGCGATCGAGACGTTCAGGGTAACACACATCCGGACTCACCATGGACTTTTTACATAGACACGCTCGTGGCAGGCCAACACCCGACCACCACGGTCGAATTCTGCCCGGTGTAATGTGAAAATGAGGTCGCTTCGGAGAAGAGGTCCCGCCGCGACCAACGGGCTGATCGCCGCGTTGGGGCTATGCGTCTTCGCCTGTTCTGAACAGGCTGGTCCAACCACAGCGCTGACCACGGCGGTCAGCATGAGCATCTTCGTATCGGCCGACACCTTGATTGTCGGTCATACCGTGCAAGTCACAGCTGTTCCCACGGACGCAGAAGGAATTCCACTGGTAGGACACACAACCACATATGCGTCATCAAACTCGGCCATCGCTTCGGTATCATCGGCCGGCCTGGTCACCGGGGTGACGCCGGGTACCGTCACGATTACGGGGATGGCCGACAGTCTGAGCGTGCAAGCGACGATCGTCATACTGCCGCACGGGCCCACGCTGTTATGGTCCGCCGTGAGTGTTGGCGAAGGTCACACGTGCGGCGTCGTCGAAACAGGGGGGGCGTATTGCTGGGGGGTTGGGGGCGACGGGTCGCTCGGAATTGGCGGGCCGGCCTCCAGAAATGCGCCGGCTGCGGTAACGGGCGGACTACGGTTCGTGTCCGTCAGCGCGGGCGAGAGCTCCACATGCGGGGTCACTGAATCTGGCAGCGCGTACTGCTGGGGCGACGCTGACATCGGCAGCGACTCGGTCGGCGCGTCCTATGCTCCCGTCCTAGTTGCTGGCGGACACCTCTTCACGGCCGTAAGCGTAGGCAACGGGCTTGCTTGCGGACTCGTCGCGAACGGTAACGCCTATTGCTGGGGCAACGGTGCGGATGGTGGGCTAGGGAACGGCAGCCGTAACAGCAGCGTCATACCGGTCCAGGTGGCGGGCGGCCTGACCTTCGCGACCGTGACCGTAGGCGACGACTATGCCTGCGGCGTCACTACCGCACAAATTGCATATTGCTGGGGGACTAATGTGAACGGGAACCTGGGGATTGGGCCGAGTCTCGCCTTAGCATTGGTTCCGGTTCCCGTTTCGGGAGGTTTGCTGTTTTCTGCGCTGAGTGCCGCTGCGCATGCTGTTTGTGGCCTTACCCTGGCTGGGGACGCGTATTGTTGGGGGTACAACATTCAGGGACAACTCGGCAATGGGACGACGGCCAGTAGCCCCGTGCCAGTGCCAGTAACCGGCGGGCTTAAGTTCACAGCTATCACGGCAGGGTTCGGAGAAACCTGTGCCCTCACTTTAGCTGGGGAGGCGTATTGCTGGGGCGGATACGGTGATCCGCTTGCAATCCCGGGTGACGGTTCGAACGTTGGGGGAACATCGGCACCTGCGCTAGTCGGTGGTAACCTTCACTTTATCTCCATCGGCGCGGGCTTCCTCTTTGCGTGCGGGAGCACTGCCGATGAAACGGCATACTGTTGGGGTCAGAACAACACAGGCGTGCTCGGGGACGGCGGCAATGAGCAGGTAGGGCTCCTTCCAATCAAGGTGATCAGCCCCTGAGCGAGAAGATTTAATCTCATCCAGTCGTCCCGGCGCCCCGTCGGCAGGCGCCGGTCCGGCGGCGGCTCGCAAGTGACGTTGGTCCCGTTTGGATACAGCCCATCGCTAGAATAATCCAGCTTCAGCGGTCCGTTCTGCCTGACGTTCGTGGATGAATTCGCTCGGGGTCAGGTGCCCGAGTGAGCCGTGCGGTCGCACTTGATTGTAATCGCATCGCCACGCTTCGATCTTCTGCCGTGCATCCGCGAGTGACAGGAACTGCTGCACGTTCAGACACTCGTCCCGCAAGCGCCCGTTGAATGACTCGATGTGCCCATTGTCCGTGGGTTTGCCGGGCCGTGTGAAATCCAGCTGCACGCCGCGCCGATAGGCCCAATCTTCCAACGCCCGCGACATGAACTCCGTCCCGTGATCCACGGTGATCGACCGCGGCGGCGGACGGTCGCCAATCGCGTGGTCGAGCGCGTCGGCGACGTCTTGACCACGAATCGAAAATGCCGGTTCGAGTATCGGACTGTGGCGACTCCACTGATCGACCACCGTGAGCACGCGAAACGGGCGTGCGTCCGCCAACTGGTCGTGCACAACGTCCATGCTCCACCGCTCGTCCGCTGCGATCGGGACTGGCGCCGGCCCCCGATGCAGCGCGATGTGTTTGCGTCGCCGCACGCACATCCGCACCTGCAGGCCCTCGAGCCGGTACAGGCGCCGCACGCGCTTCTTATTCACCAGCCACCCCTCACGCCGCAACAGCGCCCAGATGCGCAAGAACCCGAAGCGTGGCCGCGCATGCGCCAACTCGCGAATGCGCGCGCGCAGCACGGCTTGATCCTTTTCTTTCGGTCGACGATACCACGCGGTCCGACTGAGCTGGGCCAGCCGACACGCGCGCACGGTGCTGACCTGATACGTGTCGCGGAACCACGTGGCCAGCTCCCGGCGGCGGGTCGGCTTCAGACTTTTTTCGGAGGGCCTCCGCCAGCATGTGCTTGTCGAGCGTGAGGTCGGCGACGAGCTGCTTCAAGCGTCGGTTTTCGTCCTCGACCTGCCGTAGGCGGCGGAGCTCACTGACGCCCAGGTGGGCGTATTTCTTCTTCCAGAGGTAGAACGTCGCCTCGCTGACGCCCAGCTGGCGACTGACATCCGCGACCGGCGTGCCCGCCTCCGCTTGGCGCAAGGCGTACGCGATCTGCTCCTCGGAGAATTTCGAGCGCTTCATGGGTCCCTCCCTTTCGTGTCTGGGGACCACCGAAGCCAAAATTACTCTAGTTTTGAACTGCCCAAGTTTTCGGGGGAGACGTCACGAGTAGCACCTTCAAACCGGTCACATGGTCCCCCGTTCTCCAGGAAGACAGTGCGTGCACGCGTCAGGACCAAACGACACCACCCGGCTCCGCGCCGCTCAGCTCCCCAGAATCTTCGCCGCCAGCCGCGCCAGCTCGCCGCCCTTCTTGCGCAGCCCCTTCTGCACGGCTTCTTCGATGGCGCTCCGGAACTCGCCGGCCGAGGCCCAGCGCTTGTTCACATCGTTCCTGAGCCCGCGCGCCAGCACCGCCGACAGCGCTTCGTTCACATCGGGGCGCTCCTCGGTGAGATCGGGCACCACATCCGTGGTCTGCTTGGCCAGCACCTGCTCCACCGTGCCGCCGGGGAACGGCGGCCGCCCCATCAGCGCAAAGCACGCCACCGCCGCCAGCGAGTAGAGATCGGTGCGCTGATCGACGCGCTCACCCAGCAATTGCTCCGGCGACGCGAACTGCGGTGTGCCGCTCTGCGAAGTGGCTCCACCAAATCGGCCGCCGCCGCGCAATGCCAGCGCCAGGCCAAAGTCCGTGATCCGCAGCGACCCGTCTTTTTCCAGCAGCATGTTCTCCGGCTTGATGTCGCGGTGGACCAGACCGAGCGTGTGCGCGTGCCCCAGCGCGGACAGCGCTTCACGCAACAGGCGGAGCAGCCGGTCCACCGACAGCGGTCCTTCCGCATCGACCAGCTGCGCCAGGTTAGGCCCGTCGACCATTTCCATGGTGTACCACAGCAGCCCGGAACGCCCGGCGATATCGTAGATACTCACGATGTTCGAATGATTCAGCCGCGCTGCGAGCTGCGCTTCGCGCCGGAAGCGTTCGACGGTCTCGGCGTCCTGCGTGAGATAGGGATGCAGCACCTTGAGCGCCACTTGCCGCTCCAGGTGCAGATCGCGCACCCGGTAGACTCGGCCGAACCCGCCCTCGCCAAGCGAGCCGAGGAGCTCGTAGTCGTCGCCGAGGGCACGGCGCAGGCGCGCTTCCCAGTGCTCGCCTTCGGTGGGCGCATCGGCCGGCGATTCGGCGGTGGTAACCGCACCGCTGAAGGTGCCGGCGGCGCTCGCAAAGTCGTCGAGCATTTCGGCGGCGGTAAAGTAGCGGCCACGCGGCGTGAGATTGAGGGCGCGGAGAATCACGCGCTCGAGCGCCGCCGGGATCACCGACCGCACGCCGCGCGGCGCGATCAACTGGCGGACATCCTCTGGCGGAACGATACCGGTGACCGCGTAGTAGAGAATCGCACCGGCCGTGTAGATGTCGCTCAGCGGATCGCCGGTACCGCCGTCACGCACTTCGGGCGCCAGGAACGGCGTGCCGCTCGGCCGCTCACCGGCAGGAATTTCCGGAAGCGCCAGATTGCAGAAGCGCACGTCGGTGACGCAGCCGCGTCCCGACGCGGTGAGCAGCAGTCCCGATGGGACAATGCGACGCACGACGATGCCGCGGGTGTGCGCATGCTCCAATGCGCCGAGCAGATCGCGCGCAAGCACATGCACCGATGGAATCGGCCGCGGACCGCGCGTCATCGCCTCGGCGAGGCTCTCGCCGTCGATCCAGTTGCCGGTGCGATACGCGACATCGCCTTGCACGGCGGCCTGGTACACATGCCGGATGGCGGGGTGATCGAGCCGCGCGAGCGCTTCGGCTTCCTTGAGAAACCAGCGCAGCACTTCGTTGGACGCGCCGACGTTCACGCGGACAGAGATGCTGCGGCGCAACAGCACATCATACGCGCGCAACAGGATCCGTTCGCCCTGGGCCGCGATCGTCTCGTCGGGACGAAAGCGTTCGCCCAGTGCGGCCTGCACGCGCTGCAGGACATCGTCGGACAGAGTCACCGTCATGATGGAAAGATACTATTCACCCTGCGCCAGGCACGCCTCCAACCGGCTCCGAAGAGTGGCGAGTTCATGCCGCATGCCGCGCGTCGGCCAATCGTCGCGCTGATCCAGCGCTCCAAGGACATCCGCATACCAACTGAGTGCCGGCGGCCCCGACGGCAGCCCGTGCGGTGTGAGATACTCCTCACCCAGACGTTCCACGAGTGCAATGGCGGTCCCGCACTGGTGGATTTCGTCGGCGCAGCAGATATCCAGCGCTCGCGGGTCCATCATGAGTAGCTGGCCAAGGAGTACGCGCTTGCGCTGTGCCAGCGGCAACGGCAAGCCGCGATCGTCGAACTGCGGCACGACTGCGTCGCGGGCCACCGCCAGGATGACGGAGCCGAATTTGTCGGCGATCTTGGTGACAAGTTCCCCGTGGTCCACGGAGGGCGTCACCTCGAGTACATGGTGCAGGATACCCGCCACGATCGTGGTCTCATCGGCGCTGTGGCGTGCGAGGATGATGGCCACATTTGCCGGATGTGCCTGGAAGGTCATGGCGCCTTCGCGCGGCGCATGTGGCGCACGGTACTTGGCCGTGAACGCCAGCGCGTGATTGATCCGGTCGCTGTAGCCGTGAAAGGCGTGGCTCATGGGATGCCCAGGAGCTTGTGGGTCTGCAGCGAAAGTTGCCAACGCGGATGCGCCAGACAATAGGCGAGCGCGGCCTGCGTATTGGCCTCGCGAGCGGGTCCGTCCATCGGCTGCAACAGGAAATGATCGAACGACAGTGACGTGAATGATTCCGGCAACGCATCTGGCTGTGGATAGACCAGCTTGAGTTCGTTACCGCTCCGTTGCACCAGCATGGTGCCGGCCTTGGGGCTCACACAGATCCAGTCGACACCGGTCGGTGTGGCGAGTGTGCCGTTGGTTTCGATCGCGACCGCAAAACCGCGTTCATGCAACGCGTCGATCGCCGCGCGATCGAGTTGCAGCGCCGGCTCGCCGCCCGTGCAGACCACATAGCGCCGCGACGCGCCATCGTCGTGGGGCCATTGGGCCGCGACAGCATCGGCAAGAAGTGCCGCGGTCGCGAACTTGCCGCCCCCGGGACCGTCGGTGCCGACAAAGTCGGTGTCGCAGAACTGACAGGTCGCGCTCGCCCGATCGGCTTCGCGCCCCGTCCAGAGATTACAACCGGCAAAGCGGCAGAAGACCGCGGGACGTCCAGCGTGGCAGCCCTCTCCCTGCAACGTGAAATAGATTTCCTTGACGCTGTATGCCATGCTCAGCGCACCTGATACGGTGCCGGATCACTCATGCCGCACTCGGCGAACGCCGCGAGCCGCAGCGTGCAGGCATCGCAACGGCCGCACGCAGCGCCATCGGGGGCTGGAGCGTAGCAACTCCGCGTCGCGCCAAAATCCACACCGAGCTCGGTGCCGCGGCGCACGATGTCAGCCTTGCTGAGGTGGAGCAGCGGAGCCCGGATGGTGAGATCTTTCATTCGCGTGCCCAGCCGCGCCGTGGCCTGGAAGGCGGCAATGAATTCCGGGCGGCAATCCGGATACCCCGAATAATCCAGCGCGTTGACTCCAATGTAGATATCGCGCGCCCCCGTCACCTCCGCGTGCGCGAGTGCCCACGCGAGGAAAATGGTGTTGCGCGCGGGCACATACGTGACGGGGATGTCGCCGCCGATGGTACCGGTCGGCCGATCCATAGGCACGTCTATGGAATCGGTCAGTGCCGATCCGCCAATGCTTCGCATGTCGATCTCCGCCACGCGGTGATCGGCCGCTCCCAGCAGGTTCGCCACCCGGGCGGCCGCAGCGAGCTCGACCGCGTGGCGCTGGCCATAGCGGAACGAGAGCGCGTGACAGACGAATCCCGCCTGCCGAGCGATCGCCAGGCATACGGCGGAGTCCATGCCGCCAGAGAGGAGCACAATGGCAGGGGTGGCCATGGGGGAAACGTAGCAGGGCGGTGTGAGACGGGAGATGGGGAGCGGGAGACCTGGGTGCGTCACGCGGTGGGGGCGCTTTTTTGTCATCCTTAGCGAAGCGAAGGATCTCGCGCTCGACGTGCGTTGGAGTGCGGGCGGGGGGCGACCACGCCAGACCGCCTACTCGTCGGCGCGGAACTCGCGCGCGCAGCGCCACCGAGATCATTGCCGCGGACAGCGGCACGCGGCTCAGACACCCGCGCCTTCCTCTGGTCGGCTGCCGTGCTCGCCCCGCGATGCTCCCGCGGACACAGCCCCGTGGCGTGAATTGCTTGGCAGACAATGGGACGGTGCGTGCGAAGCGGCGTCAGTGCGCCATCGGGGCGGGTCGGGCGGCAGGGATCGCACTGCAGGCGCGTAGCACCACGGTCCCATTGTCACGCCGGCGCCGAGATCCTGAGCGAAGCGAAGGATGACAAAAAGGCCTCACGTCTCACGCCTCAGATCCAACACCTGGCGAATCGCGACCTCAGCAGTCGGCGCACCAAAGTTGAATCCCAACGCCTTGAGCCGCCGCGGCAGTACCCGCTGACTGGCCAGCAGTGCCGCGTCGGCCATCTCGCCAAAGACCAGGCGCAGCGCGGTCGCGGGTGCGGGGAGGATCGCTGGCCGCTTGAGCACCTGGGCCAGTGTGGCAGTGAATTCCGCGTTGGTGACCGGCGTCGGGGCGGTGAAGTTGATCGCGCCCGATGCGCTCTCGGTGCGAACGACCAGGTCCATCGCGGCCAGCAGATCTTCCATCGCGATCCAGGAAAGCCACTGCTGCCCCGATCCCAAGCGCCCGCCCAGTCCCGTGCGAAAGATCGGGAGCACACGGCCGAGGAGTCCGCCGGCGGACGACAGCACCACGCCCAGCCGCGGATGCACCACGCGGATTCCTGCCGCGCGCGCCGGATCCGCCGCCGCTTCCCAGTCGCGGCACAGGGTGGCGAGAAAGTCGCCACCGAGCGGCGAGGTTTCGTCGAGCTCGCGGTCGCCGGCATTGCCGTAGATCCCCACAGCGGAAACGCTGACCAGGACGCCGCGGAAGCCAATCCGGGCGAGCGTGGTGGCCAGGAGCATAGTGGAGCGAATCCGGCTGTCGCGGAGCCGCTGCCGCGTGGCCGTGGACCAGCGGCGGGCGGTGAGGTTCTCGCCAGCCAGGTTGAAGACCGCATCGAGGGTTTCGAGTCCCGCGGCATCGAGCACGCCGCGCGCTGGGTCCCAGCGAATTCCGTCCGGGATCGCTTGCCGGGATATAGGAATCACCGTGCTGCCGCCCTCGCGGAAGTGACGGGTAAGGGCGGTCCCGACCATCCCGGTTGCTCCGGTAATTGCCACCCGCAGCGGACCGGTGCGATCAGTCATGCGGCAACCTGGGCGGGGTCGGATCGACGATCTCGATCATCTGCTGGCGGTGCTGCATCATGCGCCGCTTGGCCACCCGGTATTCGCCTTCCGCCGCGGTGAGCACAAAGAACCCGATCAGCGCGAGAATGGCGTTGCCGCGGAAGCCCAGGATGATGAAGACCACGGCGATCACCTGGCCGGCGCGCGCCGCCACCATCGTCCCGCGCAGGTAGCCCCATTTGCTGGCGACGAGTGCCCGGAGCACTCGCCCGCCGTCCATCGGGAACGCGGGCAGCAGGTTGAAGGCGAGGAGCGCGACGTTCGTGAGAACGACGGAGGGAAGCAGGGCATCAGCGTCGAGTGCGGCCATGAAGCTTGCGCCCGGAGCCGCGAACGCCTGCCACGCGAGCCAGCCGAGTGCCGCGATCAGGAACGTCACCGCCGGGCCGGCGAGTGCGATCACCAGCTCCTTCCGCGGCTCCTCCGGAATTGTCGCGATGCTGGCGATCCCGCCGATGGGTGTGAGCAGGATCTGCGGCGTGGCAATCCGGTAGTGGCGCGCGGCGAGGGCGTGCCCGAACTCGTGGAGCAGCACCGAGAGGAAGAGGAGCCCCATGAAGAGCAGTTCGCCCAGCGCTTCGCTGGGGCCGCCGTCCCGCCAGCCGGACCAGGCGTACCAGGCGGCGAGGAGGAGCAATGTCGCGTGCAGGCGGACTTCGGTGCCGCCCGCCCGGAAGATCTTGAATGACCAGCGCATCCTGCCACTCTCCCTTGGGTCGCTGCGACATTAAACTTGTCCTCCATGACGCCGGGAATCACCTGCAGGAGCTCTCGATGGCCGTAACCGCACCACCGCTCTCGGTGGCAGGATCCGATCCCGCTCGTCCCTCGTGGTCGGTGCGCGACGCCGAAAAGCTCTACAACACCCGCGGCTGGGGCCTCGGCTACTTCCATATCAACGAGCAGGGCCACGTCACCGTGCACCCCGACGGGGCGGCGGCGCATGGCATCGATCTCTACCACATCGCGATGGATCTGAGTGCGCAGGGCGTCGGGCTGCCGCTGCTGCTCCGCTTTTCCGACATTCTCCAATCGCGCCTGCAGGAACTCGCCCGCCGTTTTGCCGCGGCCATCGAGGAATTCGGCTACGCGGGCACCTACACCACGGTGTTTCCGGTCAAGGTGAATCAGCAGCGTCACGTGGTGCAGGAGATCGTCGAGTTTGGCACGCCGCATGGCGTCGGCCTGGAGTGCGGTTCCAAGCCCGAACTCATGGCGGTTCTTGGCCTCAACGAGACGACCAAGCACACCATTGTCTGCAACGGCTACAAGGACGAGGAGTTCATGCGGCTGGCGCTGATCGGCCAGCAGATCGGGCACACGGTGATGATCGTGCTCGAGCAGCTCAATGAACTCGACGTGCTCCTCAAGGTGGCCGGCGAAATGAAAGTCGATCCCACAGTGGGTGTGCGGATCAAGCTCGCCACCGAAGGCTCGGGGCGCTGGGCCAAGAGCGGCGGCGAGAAATCCAAGTTCGGCCTGTCGGCCGTGGAGCTGGTGCGGCTGCTCGACACGCTCGAGCGCACCGGCAAGAAGCACCTGCTCAAGCTCGTGCACTTTCATCTGGGCAGTCAGGTCACCGATATCCGGTATGTGAAAGCCGGATTGGAAGAAGTCGGCCGCTACTACGTCGAGCTCCGCAAGATGGGCTTTGACGTGACACACGTGGACGTCGGCGGCGGTCTGGGCGTCGATTACGACGGTTCGCGCACCACGCGACCGGCGTCGATGAACTACACCATGCGCGAATACGCCAACGATGTGGTCTACACCATCGGCGGCATCTGCCGCAACGAAGATGTGCCGATGCCGCATCTGATTTCGGAATCGGGCCGCGCGGTCACGGCGCACCACTCGCTGCTGCTGATCAACGTGATCGACTGCGAGTCGCAGTTCGAGCCGCATCCCGTCACGCTGAGCGAGGATGCCGAGCCGCTGCTGATCGAGATGAAGGAGAATCTCGACACGTTGACGGTGGACCGCGTCGAGGAAGCCTTCCACGACGCGGTGTTCTCCAAGGAGCGCGCGCAGGAATACTTTGCCAGCGGGATCTATTCGCTGCGCGATCGCGCCAACGCGGAGCAGCTGTATCTGACCACGCTCAACGTGCTCGCCGCGCTGATCGGCGATGACCGCACGTCGTATCCGGAAATCACCAGCCATCTCGAGACGGCGCTGGTCGACCGCTACTTCTGCAACTTTTCGGTCTTCCAGTCGCTGCCCGACAACTGGGCCATCGATCAGCTCTTTCCGATCATGCCGATCCATCGGCTCGATGAAGAGCCGACGCGGCAGGGAACGCTGCAGGACATCACCTGCGACTCCGACGGCAAGATCGATCGCTTCGTCGGCGGCCGCACCGGCGAGCCCAGCATGGCGCTGCATCCGTTCAGCGATGCGCACCCGTACATGCTCGGAATTTTCCTGACCGGCG
>DATAVM010000169.1:0-5067 GCA_036267775.1 Gemmatimonadales bacterium | reverse complement strand
CACAAAGAACGGGCGCGACGCCGCCTTGTCGAGCACGTACGCGCGCCATACAGGATCGCCAAAGCTCATGCAGCCCAGGCACAGTCGCGATACCGTGAGGCCGGTCCGGCCGAGCTGGGTGTATTGCATGTCAGTTCCAGCGCAACGAACGCAGCTGGTCCAGATTGAGATTGCCACCAGACAGCACCACTGCCACCCGCGAGCCAGCGGGCAGCTTGATGAGGCCATCGAGCAATGCGCCCACGGGAGCGGCCGCTGCGCCTTCGACCACGAGCTTGCAGCGCTCCATCACCCAGAGCATCGCCTCAAAGATCCGCGCGTCGGGGAGCGTCACGATGTCGTCGACAAAGCGCTGGACCACGGAGAAGTTGAGATTCCCCACGCGGCGCACACGCAAGCCGTCGATCACGGTGCGACAGTCGATCGTCTGCAGCGCACCCGCCGCAATGCTCGCCTGCATCGCGGGCCCATCGGACGATTCGACGCCGATCACCTTGATGGCGGGGTTGTGACTCTTGGCCACCATCGACACGCCAGAGATCAGGCCGCCACCGCCGATCGGCACGACGATCGCGTCGACGTCGGCCCAGTCCTGGACAATCTCCAGGCCGAGCGTGCCCTGACCGGCGATCAGCTGCTCGTCGTCGAACGGATGGACGTAAGTCAGGCCTTCGCGCTCGACCAGTTCCTTCGCCTTCTCGTTCGCTTCGTCCCAGATCGTGCCATGCAGCACCACCTCGGCGCCGTAGCCTCGCGTGGCGGCAATCTTTGACGGCGTGGCGTTCGTGGCCATGCAGACCACGGCGCGGATGCCGTGCAGCTGTGCGGCCAGCGCAACGCCCTGCGCGTGGTTGCCCGCTGAGGAGCAGACCACGCCGCGGCGCTTCTGTTCTTCAGGCATCAGGGCGAACTTGTTGAGCGGGCCGCGGATCTTGTAGGACCCTACGCGTTGAAAGAGCTCCGCCTTCAGGCGCACGTCGTAGCCGGTGAGGTCGCTCAGCTGACGCGAACCGAGGAGTGGCGTGTGCTTGATGTGCGGTGCGATCCGCTCGCGGGCGGCGACAAAATCGGGCAGAGTGAGTGTGAACATGGTGAGTGAGCATACCATCGGATCGGCAACGAAGCCAGCGCCGGAGTGGTGGCGGCGAACCGTCGCCGCCGTGGTCCTGCTCGCAGCCTGCGCCGCAGGTGGGACCGCGCAGCAGATCGACACCGTGGCGAGCCGGCAGATCGCGCCCGGCGTGGTCTGGCGCCAACTGGTGGCGCGTCCGGGACCGTGGAGCATCAATGTCGTGACGGCAGACCTGCGCCAGCCGGGCTTGCGGCTGGAGCTACTGCGTGCGGACGATCAATTTCACGGACGGGAGACCGTCAGCAGCATGGTCCGGCGCCACGATTCCGCCGGCAGCATCGTCGCCGCCATCAACGCCGACTTCTTCGATCTCGTGACCGGCGAGAGTGAGAGCGATCTGGTCATTGACGGGGAACCCTGGAAGGGAGTCCCGCTCACCGACTCGCGCCAGGACCATTCGCATTCAGTGCGGTCGCAACTGGCGATCACCACCACCGGCAAGCCAGTGATCGAGCGCTTGGCCTTTGCGGGCAGCATCACCGTCGCCGGACATCAGCCGGTCGGGTTGAGCGCCCTCAACTTTCTGCCTGACACGAGCGGCATCGCGTTCTATTCGGCGCGCGCGCAGCACCCGCCGGTGGATTCCATCGGAGGCCGTATCGCGCTTCGCATGCTGGCGGTCGTGGAGCACGGCGGCGACAGCATGTATGAACTGGGACCGCTGGCAATGGCCGAGGCCAAAGGCCGCAGCGGTGCGATCACCCGCGGCGCAGTCCTGGCCAGCATGAACAGCGCGGCGCTCGATGCACTCGGACCGCGGGGAACGCTCGTTCACGTGACGCTGGGCTTTCGTCCCGCCGCGTCGCCGCTACGCTTGCTCGTGGGCGGCTGGCCGCGTCTGGTGGTGCACGGCCAAAGCGTTGCCGACAGCGCGGATGCACTCGAGGGAACGAGTCCGTCATTCTCCGTGACCCGCCACCCCCGCACCGGCGTGGGCTTCTCGCGCGACAGCAGCAGGCTGATCCTCATCACCATCGATGGCCGGCAGGAATCAAGTTCGGGGGTGTCACTGACGGAGTTCGCGGGCCTGATGCGCACACTCGGCGTATATGAAGGCCTGAACCTCGACGGCGGCGGGTCGACCACTATGGTGATCAACGGTATAGTGGTCAATCACCCTTCTGATGCAACCGGAGAACGCGCCGTGGGCAACGCGCTGGTCGTCGTGGTACGCCCGCATGACTGACGCGCCGGTCTGGGAAGACGGGCGCGCCGCGTCGTATCCGTCGCTCGTGGGTGACGTCAACACCGACATCTGCGTCATCGGGCTCGGCGGCTCGGGCCTCGCCGCCATCCACGAGCTCCTGCAGCTTGGCAAGCGTGTGGTGGGGCTCGACGCTGGCATCGTTGGCGGTGGCGCCGCGGGCCGCAACGGTGGTTTCCTCCTCGCCGGTCTCGCGGACTTCTACCATGATGCGGTGGCCAGCATCGGCCGCGATCGCGCACGCCAGATCTACTGCCAGACGATCGACGAACTCGATCGGATGACGGCGGAGACGCCGGATATCATTCGTCGCAACGGCTCGCTGCGCATCGCTGCAGATGACGCGGAGCTCGCCGACTGCCGCGTGCAGCTCGACGCCATGCGCGCCGATCATCTGCCGGCCGAATGGTACGAAGGCCCCGAAGGTCGCGGCTTGCTGATCCCGACCGATGGCGTCTTCGATCCGTTGCGTCGCTGTCGTATGCTTGCGGCAAGCGCGCAGACGAACGGCGCCGCGCTGCATGAGCGTTCCGCGACCACAGCGATTGCTGGCGACACTGTTACGACCGCCACCGGCCAGGTGCACTGCCGCCAGGTGATCGTGGCGGTTGATGGATTGCTGAGTCGCGTCTTGCCGGAGACCGCGAGCCGCGTGCAGAGTGCGCGCCTGCAGATGCTGGCGACCGCGCCGACGATGGCGGTGCGGCTCGATCGGCCGGTCTACTCCCGCTGGAGTTATGACTACTGGCAGCAGCTGCCCGACGGATCGATCGCACTGGGCGGCGGCCGCGACGTGGGCGGCACAGCGGAATGGACTGACGAGGCGACCGCAACGCCCGCGGTACAAGCCCATCTGGACCGCGTGCTCGAGCAGCAGATCGGCGTCACGGTGCCGGTCACCCGCCGCTGGGCCGGCATTGTGGGTTACACGCCGGACGGTCTGCCGTTCGTTGCCGAGGTGCGGCCGGCCGTCTGGGCCCTCGGCGGCTACTCGGGAACCGGCAACATTCTTGGCGCGCTGGCCGGCCGCGGTGTGGCCAGGCAGGTGGTGCACGGCACGTCACCGCTTCTCGCCGCCCTGTGGCCGGCGTCTTGACGACATGGGAAAAGGCTGGCACGTTCCTGCCCAGCACTCATGCCCGGAGGCACCCGAATGAAGGACAAGAAACTCGAAGCGCTGATTCGCAAGGTGGCGGGCGCCACCAAGACGCCCAAGGGAAACAAGACGCGCTTTGTCGATCCCACGCTGCAGGCCACGGCCAAGCCTGAGGCGGAAGACGATAGTGAGAATCGTCAGCTGTTCAAGGAAATGAAGCGGCGCGAGTTCTGATGAACCGCGCCGCACGGCTTTCCGGCATGCCTGTGTGTCGCTGATCTTCCCGTTCAACCCCGACATCCGCCGTGCCGCGACCATTCCAGCGCGGCTCTATGTCGATCCGGTCTACACCGCCCTCGAAGCCGACAAGATCTTTGGCCGCACCTGGGCGTTGGTGGGGCGCACCCGCGACCTGGCCGAGCGAGGTGCGTTCATCACGGCTGACATTGGCGACGAAGCGATCGTGGTGGTGCATGACGGCACCGGACTTCGCGGGTTCCACAATATCTGCTTGCATCGCGCCGGCCCGGTCGCCGAAGGCTGCGGCAAGCGCCAATCGCTGCAATGCCGCTACCATGGCTGGACGTATGGCCTCGACGGCACGCTGCTTCGCGCCCCAGAGATGGGCGACGCGGAAGACTTTCACCCGGACGCGATGCGGTTGCTGCCCGTGCAGGTGGCGACGTGGGGGCCGCTGGTCTTTGCGAATCTGGACCTCAAGGCGCCGCCGCTGGCACACTTTCTCGAAGACATCCCCGAGCGCACCGCGCGGTTTCATCCCGATGGAATGCAGTTCGTGCTGCGCAAGGCGTGGACGATCGCGTGCAACTGGAAGGTCTACGTCGATAACTATCTCGAGGGCTACCATCTGCCGATGGTCCATCCGGGATTGCACAAGGAACTCGACTACGACGCCTATCGCGTGGAACCGCACCGGTACTACTCACTCCAGCACGCGCCGCTGCGGCCGGTCGCGGGCGGTGACCGCAAGTATCTCCCCGAGCCCGGCAACGACGAGGCGCAATATTACTGGCTCTTCCCCAACACCATGCTCAACATCTATCAGGGCCAGTTGCAGACGAATGTGGTGATCCCGCGCGGCACGGACCGTTGCGAGGTGATTTTCGAATGGTTTGCCGCCGCACCACCGACCGATGCGAAGGCGCAGGCGGACTGGGCGCGCCTCGTGGCGTTCAGCGACGAGATTCAGGCCGAGGATATCGGGATCTGCGAGCGGGTGCAGCAGAACCTGCGGTCGCGCTCGTACGATCGCGGCCGGTATTCACCGGCGCGCGAGAATGGCGTGCACCACTTCCACTCGCTGCTGCACGAGTTTCTTGGGTAGGCCCTTTGTCATCCTGAGCCTTGCACCCTTTGTCATCCCGAGCGCAGCGAAGGATCTCGCGCTCGATGTGCCTTGGAGCGCAGGGGGGCGAACACGCCAGACCGCCCACTCGTCGGCGCGGAACTCGCGCGCGCCGCGGTCGTGAGATCGTTGGTCCAGACAGAGGCGCGCTGCTCAGACACCCGCGCCTTCCTCTGGTCGGCTGTCGTGCTCGCCCCGCGAAGCTCCGCCGGCACAACCCCGTGGCACGAATCACGGGGCGGACCATGGGACGGTGGTGCGAAGCGGCG
>DATAVM010000168.1:0-59525 GCA_036267775.1 Gemmatimonadales bacterium | reverse complement strand
CTGGTCTCCGGCTTTGTGTCGCTGACGCTCACGCCAATGCTGTCGAGCCGTTTCCTGCGCTCCAGCCACGGCGCAAAGCATGGCCGCTTCTATCACGTCACCGAGCGTTTCTACGAGGCGTGGCTCGGCGTGTACGAGCGCAGTCTTGCATGGGTCATGCAGCGGCGGCCAATGGCGCTCCTCTTCTCCGCCGTGATTCTCGTGGCCACGGGCTGGCTCTTCTGGTCGACACCCAAGGGCCTCTTCCCGACCGACGACACCGGCCAGTTGCTCGTGACGACGGAAGCCGCCGAGGGTGTGTCGTATGACGCGCTGGTGGAACGGCAGGCCGCGGTGGCGCAGGTGGTCGCCAAGGATCCCGATGTGCGGTCGGTGACGTCGTCGGTGGGCACCACCGCCGCCGCCAATCAGGGCCAGATGACGATCGACCTCAAGCCGATCGATCAGCGCAAACGCAGCGCCGACAAGATCTCGCGCGATCTCGCCGCGGCGACCGCCGGCGTCGAAGGGATCACCACCTATGTCCAGAATCCGCCGGCCATTTCCATTGGCGGGCTCGCATCCAAGAGTCTCTACCAGTACACGCTGCAGAGCGGTGACATCAACGGTCTCGATTCAGCCGCGACCACGCTGCAGACCCGCTTGCGCCAGCTGCCAATTCTGACGGACGTCACGAGCGATCTGCTGATCCAGAACCCGCAGGTGACCGTCGATATCAACCGCGAAGCCGCGGGACAACTCGGCGTCTCCGCGAGCGAGATCGAGAACACACTCTACGATGCTTTTGGCCAGCGGCAGATTTCGACCATCTACACCGCGACCAACGAATACTGGGTCGTCATGGAAGTCATGCCGCAGTATCAGATGGATGTCGCGGCGCTGGGCTCCCTCTATGTGCGCTCGTCGCGCGGGCCGGTAGTACCGCTGAGCTCGGTGGCGCGTTTTGATCTGTCGGTCGGACCGGTGACGGTGAACCATTCGGGGCAAATCCCGTCCGTCACGCTCTCCTTCGATCTCGCGCCGGGCGTGTCGCTCGGGACAGCGGTCTCCGCGGTGGAAGCGCAGGCCAAGGAAGTCCTGCCGAGCAGTGTGGCGGCGAGTTTCTCGGGGATCGCGGCGGCGTTCATGAGCACGCAGCAAGGGCTGCTCTTGTTGCTGGTCCTCGCGGTCTTCGTGATCTACGTCATTCTCGGCGTGCTCTACGAGAGCTTTGTCCATCCGATCACGATTCTCACCGGCTTGCCGTTTGCGGCGTTCGGCGCGCTGGTCACGTTGCGTCTCGTGGGACTCGACCTGGATATTTACGGCTTCGTCGGCATCATCATGCTGATCGGCATCGTGGAGAAGAACGCGATCATGATGATCGATTTTGCCATCGAGGCGGAGCGCAATGGCAAGAAGCCCGCCGCGCAGGCCATTCTGGAAGCGGCGAGTGTGCGCTTCCGTCCCATCATGATGACCACGATGGCGGCACTGATGGGTGCGGTCCCGATCGCCGTGGGCTGGGGTGCTGGCGCGGCCACTCGCCGGCCGCTGGGCGTGGCGGTGGTCGGCGGTCTCGCGTTCTCGCAGCTGGTCACGCTCTATGTGACGCCGGTCTTCTATACCTACTTCGACGAAATCCAGCGGAAGCTCTCGCGGAGCCGCGCGCCAGCCACCGCACCGCAGGCTGAGCCGGCGGCAACGGAGGCCTGACGCGAAGGCGGGTGGAAGCGCTGCCGGTCCCGCGCCACCCGTTTTGCGGCTAGGTTTCTCCACATCATGCGCCCCATTCCCGTTCTGACCCCAGCCCAGGCCCACGCCTGGGATGCCACGGCTGCGGCTGCGGGCCGGCCATTGGCGGCGCTGATGGAGAGCGCCGGCCGTGCTGTTGCCCAGCTCACGCTCGACCGATACGGCGTCGAAGCGTTGCAGGGGACGCTGATCGCGTGCGGACCCGGGAACAACGGCGGCGACGGCTGGGTCACCGCGCGCGCACTCCACGCGCTCGGCGTGCCGGTCTGGGTCACCGAGGTTGATGCCCCCAAGGACGGACCGGCGCCGGCCGCGCGCACCGCGGCGCTTGCCGACGGGGTGCGCACCGTCCCTGCCGATGGGCCGTGGCCTGGTGTTGCGCTCGTGGTCGATGCGCTGCTCGGGACGGGCGCGACGGGTGCACCGCGCGGCGCGATTGCCGCGCTGGTCGCGCGGCTCGTCGACCTCGAGCGCCCGATCATTGCGGTCGACGGCCCCACCGGGCTCGATCTCGCCACCGGCGTTCATCATGGCGCGTTGCGCGCGGTGATGACGGTGACCTTTGGCGGTGCGCGTCGCGGACAGCTGCTGGCGCGGGACGAAGTCGGCGCCCTGGTGATCGCGGACATCGGCCTGGAGCGGCCGCGGCCGGAATGGCCGGTGCTCATCGGCACAGGCTGGGCGGCCGATCGGCTGGTGCCCTTTGCCGCCAATGATTACAAAGGGACGCGCGGACATGTCGTCGTCGTCGCGGGCTCGCCCACCATGACCGGCGCGGCACGCTTTGCCGCGCGCGCCGCGTTTGGCGCGGGTGCGGGGCTCGTGCATGTGGTCGCACCGGAAGAATCGATCACCACGCTCCGCACGGCGGAACCGGATCTTCAGACGTTGGCACACGCATTCCAGGCGCCGCTGAGCAATGCGTTCATCGAGCTGCTCGGCAAGGCCGACACCGTGGTCATCGGCCCCGGCCTTGGCCGCGAAGCGGAACGCACGGCGTTTGTGCTGGCGGTGCTGGAGCGCGCCAGGAGTGCTGTGGTCGATGCAGACGCGCTGATCGCGCTCAAGACCGCACGCGATGCGTTGGCGCAGATCGCTGCGTCACGGCCGATTGTCTGCACGCCGCACGTCGGCGAGTTTCGCACGCTCTTTGGTGAATGGGGCGGCGATCTCGAAACGGCGCCGTGGGAAGCTGCGCGTTCGGCGGCGATGGCGTGTCACGCTACGGTGCTCCTTAAGGGCGTTCCCACGGTCATCGGTGCCGCCGATGGTTCGCTGCTCACTGTGGCCGCCGGCAACCCCGGCCTCGGCACGGGCGGCAGCGGCGATGTGCTGTCGGGCATCATCGGCGGGCTCATGGCCCAGGGGATTCCGCTCCCCGATGCGGCCGCCGTCGGTGCGCAGGCCCTCGGTGAGGGTGCTGATCATGCGGCACGCCGCGGGACCGCACGCGCCATGCGACCGATGGACGTGGTGGGTGGTCTCCCCGATGTCTGGCGTACCTGGACCCGCCGGCGTCTGGGCGAAATTCCCCGCGCGCCGATTCTCCTCGAACTGGCGGCGCCGCAGGCGAGTTGATGCGCCGCGCGGCCCGCATTCTCACACTCGGATTTCTTGCGGCGTGCGCGGGAGGCACGGCCGGTCCGCTCGCGCCGATGCCGGTCCCCGGTTTCAATCCCGAAAACCGCGTCGTGATCGGCGACTTCTCGCGCGTGATGGCCATCGCGAGCACGGTCGATCGCGTCTATGTCGTGTATCCGAGCGGTGTCGGCGTGTGGCGTCCGCTCGAACGCCGCTGGGAAGTACCGGTGGCGCCCGCCGATGCGGCGTCGCTCTCGGGTATCACTGCCGCCATTGTCGATCCGGCGGATCGTACGCTGTGGCTGGCGGCGGGGGCGGGATGGCTGCACTACGATCCGGTTGGCAATCGCTGGGATCGCGGCGCGTTGCCGGCGCGGGCGGAGGGGATCGCGGTGGACGCAACGAGCCCATCGGACGGCGTGTGGTTCAAGCTCGCGGCGGGATGGGTACGTCAGCCACGCTTTGGCGGCGCGCCGGTGGTGGTGCCGCGGCCGCCGAATTCGCTGACGGTGCCGCCGACGCCTGAGGATGCGATGCGGGCACTCCCGCTGTTGCGCGGGTTGTCGGCGCGCGCACTCATGGGTCCGCAACTCTCGCAAGGACGATTCACCGCGGCCGCTCCCGATCCCACCGGTCGTGGTTGGTACATCGGCACGTCGAATCGCGGCCTGCTCTATCTCGATCAGACCGCCACGGACTTTCGCGTGATGTCCGCTGGACTCCCCGGCAATGTGATCGGCGCGCTTGCGGTCGACAGCAACGGCGTCTGGGTGGCGAACGACGCGAATACCGTCCAGCGCGCCGGCGTGACGTGGTTGTCGAACGATCTTGCGCGCGCGTCTACGCTCGTGGGCGACATGGTCACCGGCATTGGGTTTTCCGCGGGTCGCGCATTGCTCGTCGAAGGCGATTCCGTCTGGCTCGCGAGCGATCGCGGACTCGTACGCCTCACCGATGCTGGCGCGCGCGTCGATCGGTGGGAAGTGCCGCAGGGACTCCCGGATCCGCGCGTGCTCTCGGTGACTCGCTGGCACGGGAGAATCGCGGCTGGCACCGCGACCGGTGTGGCGCTGCAGCAGGCCGACGGTGCGTTCGTCCGGCTGGGTGTCGATCTGATCGACCCGGTGTATGCGCTGTTCGCCGTGGGCGACACGCTCTGGGTGGGTACGTCGCGCGGGCTCTATGGTGCCTTTCCCGGCGATGCGGCGTTGCGGGTGCCCAAGGGCTACCAGCCGCTGCTTGAAGCCTCCGTGCCGACGGCGATCGTGAGCATCGCCCGAGTCGCGGACACGCTGCTGGCACTCACGCGCGATCGTCTGCTCTGGCGCAGTCCTGCCGATGGCATCTGGCACGAAGGCCCGCTGCTCTCGGGACAGCTCGGTCCGCTCCGCGCGATGGCCGCGACCGCGGACGGTGTGTGGGTCGGTGGTCTCAACGGCGCGGCCTATGTGCGGCCCAGCGCGGGAATGCTGCATTTGCTGACGGTGTCGCGCGATCTGCCGGGCGAAGTGACATCGATCGCGACGGCGGGACGCTATCTGTGGATCGGCACACCGCGCGGCCTGGTGCGTTTTCTCCTGGACCCGCAATGACACGCGCCGCGATGGGTCCGGGACGCGAGTTCGATCGCATCCGCGAGATCATCGCAACGCTCGGCCCCGCTGCCGGCGCGATCGGCAGCGATACCGCAGTGGTTCCGGCAGGGGAAGGCGCCCTCGTCATCAGCACCGACGCAACGGTGGAAGGCGTTCACTTTTGCCGCGAATGGCTCACCCTCGAGGAGCTTGGCTGGCGCGCGGCCGCCGCCGCACTCTCGGACATCGCCGCCGCCGCCGCAGTGCCGGCCGGCATCGTGGTCGCGCTCACCGTGCCGAATGACAGTCCGGCACAGGCGTCGGTCGAGGTGATGCGCGGCGTCGGCGCACTCGCACAGGCATTTGAGACGCAGGTCATTGGCGGCGACATGACAAGCGGGCCCGCGTGGTCCATCGCTGTGACCGTGCTCGGCCGCGCGATAGCACCACTCTCGCGGGTTGGCGCCAAGGCGGGAGACAATATCTGGGTGACCGGCACACTCGGTGCGGCGCGCGCAGCGTTCACGGCGTGGCTTGCCGGCGACACACCGCCGCCCGCCGCGCGTGCCGCGTTCGTTCGTCCGCAGCCGCGCATTGCGGCCGGGCGCTGGCTCGCCGAGCACGGAGCGACGGCGCTGATGGACATCAGCGATGGCCTGGGTGGCGACGCGCCTCATCTCGCGGCCGCGTCCAATGTGGCACTGCGTGTCGATGTCGGTGCCGTGCCGATTCATCCCGTGGTCCACGCCGCGGTGCGAAAGACCGGCGGGTCAGCGGCGGTCTTTGCCACCACTGGCGGAGAGGATTACGAGCTCCTTGTCACCATGCCGGCGGCGTTCGCCGATGCGGCCGGGTGCGAAGCCGCGACTGGCGTGCCGCTGACGCGTATTGGCACGGTGACCGCGGGAGACGGCGCGCACTTTACCTTGAGCGGTGCGCCGATCACCGTCGAAGGCTTTCGCCACGCGCTCTGATCAGCTGCGATAGAGATCCGCGCGGCTGAGCGGCAAGTCCGGTATCCTGCCATCGGCCAGCGCCCGCGCAAAGACAATCTGGTGGATCGTCAGCCGCCCCGACGCAAAGCCCGCCGCACCACCGCCCATGTGCAGCCGCCAGATGCGATAGAGTTGCGGCCCCACGTCCGCCACCGCTTCGATCTCGTGCTGCTCGAGCCGGTGGGTCCATTCCAGCAGCGTGCGCGCATAGTGCTCGCGCAGACATTCCACGTCGCGCGCTTCGAAGCCTGCCGCGAGTCCGGCTTCCACCAGCACGTCGAGCCGTACCAGTTCGCCGTCGGGGAACACGTACTTCTTGGTGAAGTCACCATCCTTCCACGGCAGCAGCTTGTTGAGCGTACGCGATTCCTCGCGATCCTTGGTAATGCAGTGATTGAGAAAGAGCCCGCCCGGGCGCAGCAGGCGCCACGCTTGCGCAAAGTACGTCGGCATCCGGGAGAGTCCCACATGCTCCGCCATTCCGACGCTCACCACCTTGTCAAAGGTCTCGCTGCCATCGAGTGAGCGATAATCGCGGAGTTCGACGCGGCAGCGCTCGTCCAGGCCGGCGTGTGCGATCCGCTCCCGGGCATACTCCGCCTGCGATGGACTGATGGTGATGCCGAGGGCGTCGACGCCGTAGTGAGAGGTGGCGTGACGGATCAGACCGCCCCACCCGCAGCCGATGTCGAGCAGCTTGTCGCCCGGTTGCAGGCGAAGTTTGCGGCAGATATGGTCAAACTTGGCCACCTGGGCCTCTTCGAGCGTCTCGTGTCCCGTGAGATAGTAGGCGCACGAATACACCATGTTGCGGTCGAGAAAGAGCCGATAGAAGTGGTTGCCGACGTCGTAGTGTGCACGAACGGCGGCGGCGTCGCGCTGCTCGGTGTGCTTGAGCGCCAGGCGCGCGGTGCCCAGCGCGCGTTTGGCGTTGACGCGGTGCTCGTGCGACGACGGCAGGCGCAGCAGCAATTGAATGAGACGCGGCAGTGCACCCGGCGCGGTGAGATTGCGCCGCACCACGCCGGCGACGAGGCTCGCGGCACTCAGATCGCCGCGGATGTCGCAGTCACCATAGACATAGCCCTCGGCCATGTGCAGTTCGGACGGCAGCAGAAACATTCGCCGCAGGGCACCCGGGTGTTCCAGGACGATGGTGAACACAGGATCGCCGGGCGGGCTTTCCGTGACGCCGCTATCCCAGTAGGTGATGGCAAACGACCGCTCGCTCAATGGCCCAAAGACCAGCCCGGTCACCTCGCGGGACACGTCCAGTGTAGACCCGTGGGCAGGCCTCTGCTGCCCATGATCCGTCTGCAGCTGCGCCACTTCCGTCATCGCCCCCTCCGTTGGTGTCCGGTCGGTTGACCCGTGACGCCCATGGGCCCTACCTTCGGCCCGTCTACCCATCTCGACAGGAATCGTCCGATGAGCTCCATTATTGACGTCCATGCCCGTGAAATCATAGACTCCCGAGGAAATCCCACCGTCGAAGCCGAGGTGGTCACCGCCGGTGGCGGACGTGGCCGGGCCGCGGTGCCAAGCGGTGCGTCGACCGGCGAGCATGAGGCGGTGGAGCTGCGTGACGAGGACGCAAAGCGGTATGGTGGCAAGGGCGTGCTCAAGGCCGTCCAGAACGTCAATGAAGTGCTGGGGCCGTGTCTGGAGGGGACATCGGTCTTTGACCAGATCGAAGTCGACGCCGCCATGCTGGAAGCCGACGGCACGCCCAACAGGTCCAAACTCGGTGCCAACGCCATCCTCGCCGTGTCGCTTGCCACTGCGCGCGCGGCCGCCGACGAGCTTGGTCAGCCACTCTACCGCTATCTCGGCGGACCGATGGCGCGCGTGATGCCGGTGCCGATGATGAACATCCTCAATGGCGGTGCGCACGCCAGCAACAACGTCGACGCGCAGGAATTCATGGTGATTCCGCTCGGCGCCGAGGACTTTGCGGATGGATTGCGAATGGGTGTGGAAGTCTTTCATGCGCTCAAGAAGGTGCTGACCGCGCGCAAGCTCTCGACCGCGGTGGGCGATGAAGGCGGCTTTGCGCCGATGCTGCCGTCCAATGAAGCGGCGCTCGATGCGGTTGTCGAGGCGATCGAGAAGGCGGGCTACGTGCCTGGCGACGACATCGCCATCTCGCTCGATCCGGCGGCGTCGGAGTTCTATCAGGATGGCATGTACGTGTTCAAGAAGGGCGACGGCAGCAAGCGGAGCGCGGCCGACATGGTGGCGCTCTACCAATCGTGGTGCGCCAAGTATCCGATCGTGTCGATCGAAGATGGTCTGGCCGAAGACGACTGGGATGGCTGGAAGCTGCTGACCGATGAGCTGGGCGATACCTGTCAGCTCGTGGGTGACGATCTCTTTGTGACCAATGTCGATCGCTTGGGCGAAGGGATCGAAAAGGGAGTCGGCAACGCGGTGCTGATCAAGGTCAACCAGATCGGAACACTGACCGAGACGCTGCAGTGCATCGAGCTCGCCAAGTCGAATGCGTACGGCGTGGTGATTTCGCATCGTTCGGGTGAGACGGAAGACACATTCATTGCGGATCTGGCGGTGGCGACTGGTGCGGGGCAGATCAAGACGGGGAGTGCGTCGCGCACCGACCGGATTGCCAAGTACAATCAGTTGCTGCGGATCGCCGAGGAGCTTGGGCCGGCGGCGTTCTATCCCGGGGCGGGGATCTATCCCAGGTGACGCGCTGGCGCTGGATTTCGGTGGCGGTAGTGGTCTTTGCCGTGATCTATGCGCTCTGGCACGGCGATTTTTCGGAGTGGAGCTACCTGGCGCTGCGGCGGCGGGAGGCGGGAGAGCGGACGCATCTCGTGGCGCTCAAGCACACGGTCGACTCGCTCAAGGCGTTCCGGGATTCGCTGGCGACCAATCCGGATGTGCAGGAGCGGGTGGCGCGCGAGCAGTACGGGATGCTCAAGCCGGGGGAGCAGGCGTTCCTGATCGAGTGGCCGGATTCGCTGTCGGCGGATTCGGTGCGGGCGGATTCGCCTTTTTGACGGTAGGGCGGGGGCCGGGTAAGTTCCCCGGCGACAGGGCTGGGTAGCTCAGCTGGTTAGAGCACGGCACTCATAATGCCGGGGTCGCGGGTTCGAGTCCCGCCCCAGCTATGGCTCCGCGAGACCTCGCGGCGGTGATCGCGGCGACGGAAGGGTCGCGGGTGGGGGTCACGCGGCGGATGCCGCGCGACCCCGCCTTGGCGGAGGGCACAACGCACAGCGGCGATCACTGGCCGGCGGCTCGAGTCCCGCGACGGGGATCGCTGCGTGAGACTTGGCAGCGGGCAGCTCAATGCGGGTGGAGCGCACGCGGCAGCCGCCGCGCGACCTCGCCTTGGCGGAGGGCCCAACGCACAGCGGACCCCGCGGATGATCATCGAAGAAGCCCGCCGCGAACGCGAGATCGCCGAGCACTCCGATGGCAACGCGACGACGTATCACGACTCCCTCGGCGCAATCCTTCAGGTACACGGCGTTCCCGGTGGTGGCACGCCGGTGGTGATCGCCGTTCCGGTCGCACGCCTCGCCACCAAAGACAGGGCTCGCAATGCCGGCCATCGCTTTGCCACGCTGCTGCAGTGGCCCTCGGCGATTCGGCGAGCGGCGAGATCGCAAGGGAACTCGATACACTCCGCTCGTGGACGTTGCCGCATGATGTCGGCCAAGGACGCCTGGCTTAGCGCATATGTCGTGGTCCAGAGCCGACCAGGAACATGGGATGCCATGGTGAGTATCGCAGACAGCACATATCCAAGAGCGACAGGGGAACTCCTGCGTGGCGTGCCGATTCCCGCCTTCGACGGCGGCACGCTCGCGCTAAGTGATCCAATTCTCGGGCGCGCGGGCGCCGGCCTAGTGTGGCACTGGGACGGCAATGCCATTCCGCTCAATCCCACCAACGCGTGGCATCGCTCGGAATCGGCGATCCTCAGCTACGCCATTGACGGATTGATCCCCGGTCATACCTACGCCACAACGGTGGAACTCTGGCGCACCAAGGGCACGCCCAAGGCACCGAGCCTGCGGATTGGATTCACGGCAACCGCGCAGCAGGCACGCGAGACCATCCAGCGGGAACTTGCTCTCCACGAACTCGACCCCGGTGAATATCGGCTGGTGCTGCGTGTCGATGACTCGGCCACCGGCTCCAGGGGCGAGCGCACCCGCTTTCTGGCAGTCCTCCGCTAGCGCGAACGTCCCGAACGTTGGCGGTGTCAAAGAGACCGACTGACCGATCCGGCGCCCGCACGTCGCAACGCTGAAACCTGTTCGGGAATCACACGTATCGGTAGCTTGCCGGATCTTGATCCTTATATACCCCGTTTCCCCGGGCTCTCCATGAAGAAACTCCTGCAATCGCGCGGGTTGGTCATTGGCGTAGCCATCGTCCTGCTGGCTACGTCCGCCACCTGGCTCTGGGCTCGCACTCGCACCCCCGCCGACAACGCCGTCGTCGCTCGGGCGACTCGGGGCGACTTCACCGTCACCGTGACCAGCACCGGAGAGCTCCGCGCGCCCAAGTTCGTCAAGATCTCCGGCCCCGCCAACGCCCAGGCGGCTGAGCAATATCAGTTCAAGATTGCGTCGATCGTGGCTGAGGGAACCATCGTCAAGGTCGGCGACGTGATCGCCGAGCTCGACCGCGCCACGGTCGCGCAGAAGCTCGCCGATGTCGATCTCGCCACACAAAAGGCCGACGCGGAATACCAGTCGGCCTCACTCGACTCCGCCCTCAATCTCTCCAAGGCCCGCGAAGACATGCGCTCGGCCGTCCTCACGCTCGAGGAAAAGAAGCTCGCGCGCGATCAGTCGCAGTACGAGGCGCCGAGTGTCAAGCGGCTGGCGGAAATCGACTACGACAAGGCCATGCGCGCACTCCGCCAGGATTCGCTCGACCTCAATACCAAGACCGAGCAGGCCGTGGCCAAGATGAAGGAAATGTCCAGCGATCTGGAGCGCGAGAAGAACAAGCTGCAGATCGTCAAGGACGTGATGGATCAGTACACCGTCAAGGCACCCGCGCCCGGGATGGTGATCTACCTCA
This sequence comes from Gemmatimonadales bacterium, assembly GCA_036267775.1. Lineage (GTDB taxonomy): Bacteria > Gemmatimonadota > Gemmatimonadetes > Gemmatimonadales > GWC2-71-9 > Palsa-1233. The sequence continues at coordinate 48,574 of DATAVM010000168.1, read as the reverse complement.
AGGACTGGGACGGCAAGAAGAAAGCGGTCGGGTCGATGATCAGCAGCTGGGATCCCACGATCGCCACGCTGCCGGACCTGAGCCAGATGGAATCGGTCACGTACATCAACGAGATCGACGTCCGCAAGATCGAGAAGGGCCAGCCGGTGCTGCTGACACTCGATGCCGATCCCAGCAAGAAGCTCCATGGCACGGTGACGTCGGTCGCCAACTCCGGCGAGCAGCGTCCCAATTCCGACGCCAAGGTCTTTGAAGTGGTGGTCAACATCGAGAATCCCGACACCACGCTCCGGCCCGGCATGACCACCGGCAATTCGGTCGAGACCTACGCCATCAAGAATGTCCTGCACATCCCGGTCGAAGCGCTCCTGTCCGAACAGGGCATTCCGTACGTCTATCGCCGCGTGGGCGGCAAGCTGACGCGCCAGGAAGTCGAGCGTGGCGCGATGAATGACGATGAAGTGATCATCACGCGCGGTCTCGACCAGAACGACGAAGTGTTCCTCTCCGCGCCCACCGGCAAAGGCAAGCTGCCACTGATCCGCCTGCCCGGCTCCAAGGTGCAGTCGGGTGACTCCAGTATTGATCAGAAGCCGATTCCGGTGCCCGCCAAGCCGGACTCATCGGTCGGCAAGGTCGCACCCTCCGCCAGTCATAGCTGACCGACGGTGACCGCCGAGCCGGACAAGGGCCCGCTGCGCCAGCACAACACTGGCGCCCAGATCCTCTTTGCGCTGCGCATCGCCATCGAAGCGGTGGGCCATAACAAGCTGCGCGCCGGCCTCACGTCGCTCGGCATTCTCTTTGGCGTCGCGTCCGTGATCGCGATGCTTGCCATCGGCAAGGGTGCCGAGCAGGAGATCCTGGCGCAGATGCGTCTCCTGGGCTCCAACAACGTGATCGTCACACCGGTGGTGGAGCAGAAGGAAGGGCAGGTCAAGGACGATCAGAACAAGAAGGATTCCAAGCGCTTCACCCCGGGTCTGACCTACGCCGACGCCCAGGCCATCCACGCCGACATTCCCGATGTCGAAGCGACCAGCGCCGAGGTGGTGCTGAATTCAACGATCACCCGTGAAGGCCGCCATCGCTCCGGCAAGCTGGTGGGCGTCGACACGAGCTACTTCCGCCTGATGAATCTGGAGATCGCCACCGGCCAGCAGTTTACCCCCGAGCAGATGACGGATGGCCGCGCGGTCGCGATCATCGGCCAGGGCGTGCGTGCCCGCTTCTTCACGACGCAGGATCCGATCGGCCACACCATCAAGGTCGGTGACAACTGGCTCACCGTGGTGGGTGTGCTCGAGGACCGCCCCGTGAGCGCGGAGAACGCCGAGCGGCTGGGTATTCGCGATGCCAACATGGACGTGTATGTGCCGGTGCCGACGCTGCTGATGCGCTATCGCAACCGCGGGCTGGTCACGCAGAAGGAGATCGAGGACGCGTCGCAGGAGTTTGTGGTGGTCAATGACGGCACGAACACGCCGACGGATCCCAGCAAGGACGCGGAAAAGCGCAACATGAATCAGCTCGATCGGATCATCGTCAAGGTGGCCGACGCCAAGTACGTACCCGCGGTGGCCGACATCACGCAGCGCATGCTGGCACGGCGGCACAACTCCGTGGTCGACTTTGAAGTGACTGTCCCCGAGCTGCTGCTCAAGCAGGAGCAGCGCACCCGCACGATCTTCAACATCGTCCTCGGCGCGATCGCGTCGATCTCGCTGATCGTGGGCGGCATTGGCATCATGAACACGATGCTCGCCTCGGTGCTCGAACGGATCAAGGAAATTGGCGTGCGCCGCGCGGTGGGTGCCACGCAAAAGGATATTCTGGCGCAATTCCTGGCCGAAGCGGTGCTGATCAGCGTGGCTGGTGGTCTGGCCGGCGTGCTGCTCGGCGGCGGTTTGAGTTACGGCATCGAACACCTCGCCAGCATCAAGACGATCGTGTCGCCCGTATCGGTGATCGTGGCGTTTGGCGTGTCGTTTACGGTGGGACTCGGGTTTGGCATTGTGCCCGCGTACCGCGCTGCGCTGCAGGATCCCGTGACCTGCCTTCACTACGAGTGATCTCATGACGACGACCGCAATCCGCCGCGCCGGCGCGATCCTCGGCGCAGCCGCGCTGTGGCTCGCCTCGGCCGCCGCGGCACAGCAGCCCATGACGCTCCACGACGCCATTGCGCTGGCGCAGCGGCAAGGCGCCGAAGCGGCAGTGGCCACGAACACTCGCGAAGCGGCGCGGGACCGCAACCGCGTCTTCGACGCCGGCTTCCTGCCGTCGCTGGCGCTCTCCGGCTACACGCCCAACTACAGCAGCTCGATCACGCCGGTCAAGCAACCGGACGGCACGACGCTGTATCTGCCCGTGCAGGAAACCGACGCCGGCCTTGCGGCGAGCATTGTGCAGCGGGTGCCGTGGACCAACACCACGCTCACGCTGAGCTCCGGGCTCAATCGCGTGCTGGTCACCGGGCCGAGCGGCTTCACGAGCTGGTCGTCGACGCCATTCACGGTGGGCCTGTCGCAGCCGATCTTTCATTCGAATTCGCAGCGGTGGGACATTCGCCAGCAGGACCTGCAGATGGAATCGGCGGAGCGGCGCTACCTCGAATCGCGCGAGGATGTGGCCATCGCTGCCACCAACGCCTTCTTCGATCTCTATGCCGCCGGCGCCAATCTCAAGAATGCCACGAACAACGTCGCGGTGAATGACACGCTCTACAAGCTCAACACCGAGCGCTTCCAGATTGGCAAGATTGGCGAGAACGATCTGCTGCAGAGCCAGCTGGCGCTGCTTCGGGCGCGCGAGTCGATGGAGGACGCGCAATTGTCCTACGACCGCACCGCCGCGCAGTTCCGGATCACCATCAACCTCGCCCCCACAGCACCGGTCGACATCGCGGTGACGGCGGACGCTCCGGTGGTCGACGCCGACACGGCCGAAGCGGTCAAATGGGCGCGGGCAAATTCGTCGGCGACGACCGACGTGGCGGCCTCGCTGGTGCAGGCCGACCGCGGTGTGAGCGAAGCCAGGTGGAACACCGGTCCCGGAGCCACCGTCAATGCGAGCTACGGCTACAACGCCACCGCCGGCAACGCGCCGCAGGCGTACCGCAATCTGCTCAATGCCCAGAGCTTCGGGCTGTCGGTGCAGGTGCCGGTGTGGCAATGGGGCGCGCACTCTGGCGCAGTGGACGCGGCTCGCGCCGACCGCGACGCCGCGCGTACCAATGCCGATGTAAGCCGCGCACAGATCGATCTCAACGCGCGCTTTGCGGCCTTGCAGCTCACGCAGGCGCGCAAGAGCCTCACCATTGCGTCCAAGGCCGATACCGTGGCCACGCAGCGCTTTGACGTGGCATACAGCCGCTATGTGATCGGGCGGATCACCATTGGCGATCTCTACATTGCGCAGCAGGAAAAGGACGACGCGCTGGTGGCGTTTGCGCAGGCGATGCGGACGTACTGGGTGGCGTACTACACGCTGCGGCGACTCACGCTATTCGACTTCGAAGGCGACCGGCCGATTCGCGAGTTTCCCGAGCTCAATCCGGGGCGCTGAGGCGGCCTACCACGGCTGCGACAGCCGCGCCACGTCGGCGTAGCCGGCGATCTGGCCGGCCTGAATGGCCTGCAGCAGGCCGTTGATGGAGCCGAGCGCCGACACGAGCCCCGGGCGGTGGCCGGCAGCCGTTTGGCCCAGGGAGCGGATGAACGTGCTGGCGCTGTCACGCGGCAGGGCGGCCACGTTGTCGTAAAAGGCACGCCACATACCGTTGGGAAAGAGATACTGCTCCACATTGGACGTGTAGAACGCGCCGACTACCGCGTGCGTGCTCCGCAGGAAGGCCGCCACGTTGACCAGCGCGTGATCCCCGCCAAAATCGCCGACGATCGGCACGATCAGATTGCGCCGTTCCATCTCCCGCACCGTGCCATAGTTGGCCTCGCTGGCCAGATAGCTCCGCGAAACACCGGCACTATCCGTTTCCGTCATCAGCGAAGCATAGTCCGCGATGGTGTAGCGATCGCGAGCGACGCTGGCCGGCATCGCGGACGTGCGGTCGCCGGCGCGCTCAACGGGGCGGGTGGTTCCCGAGTCGGCGGGCACGATGACATCCCGCCGCGGCGGCGGATTGGCGCCGGCCAGAAACGTGAGCGGCGGCATCGGCGGAATCGGGGCGGGCCGCACAATGACCGCGGAGCCCGAGTTGTAGTTGAGGCCTGGCCCCGCCGCAAAGATCACGCCGAAGATGTGCTCGATATCCGCGAGGTCATCATCGCTCAGCTCAAAGTGATGTGAAGCGACCAGCCGGTGCTTGACGGCCGCGAGCGTCGTGCGATACAGCGCGCTGTCGGGCGCGACGTAGCCGAACGCAGCAAACAGCTCGGCCGCAGTGGCCTGGTCGGTCAGACCATGCGGCCGTGGGCGCGAAAAGAGCACGGAGAGGAAGTGGACGCGGTCGGGCGCCATCTCGAAGAGCGCCTTGTACAGCAGATGCTGCAGCACGGCCTGCCGGCGAATATCGACAACAAATGCAATTGATGGATGGAGGGCCGCGACGTAGGTGAAGTTCTGCTCGGGGCCGACCCCGATGTACGCCCGTCCCGCCGGGACCGTCCGCAATAGTGCGGGGATGACGCGCTGAAAGCCGGCTTCGTTGGAAAGAAAGTTCTCCGAGGGGAAGGAGCCGCTGACTTCGGAGTACGTCGACACCAGGTTCCAGAACGTGGCGTCGTTGAGCCGTGCGGGGATCTCCTGCGCGCGCAACGCCCCGGCTGCGGCTCCGAAGAGCGTGAGCAGGCAAAGACCATGCAGCCAGCCGGCGGAGCGCCGGAACAGAGGCATGACGCCATCCTTGACGATGGTGCGGGCGGGCGGGAGCGTGTGACGCTGAACAATGCACTGGCCGGGCCCTGCAGGGAAGCGTCGCGCATGTGCGCCGGGCCTTGGCCGGAGACGTCTCAGGGATGTACGCCCGAATGACAATACTCCCGCTCCCGGAGGTCTCGTGCCACGTCATCCGAAGTCCCGGAGCCCCCGTCACCACCATGTCGAGGAGACTCGCCGGCCCGACACGCCGGAGCTCGAAGGCGGCACGCCCCTCCCCGAGGAATTGACCGGCCGCGCGAGCCGCACGGACGAGGGCCTCGCCGCGCTTTTCGACGACGACGGCGCGGATCACATGGCCGATGGATTCCGCGGCGGCAGCAACGGCGATCGCGACACCGACATTCCCAGGGAGAGTGACACCGATCAGCGTGTCGACGACGACGTCACGGCTGATTGAGGCTCCGATGCCACCCGCAACGCGAAGCACTCCGGCCGAGACGCGCATGCTCGAAGAGATGCAGCGCGGCGCGTTTGAATACTTCCTGCGGGAAACCAACCTGGCCAACGGACTGATCCTCGACAAGACGGCCGAGCGCTGGCCCGCGAGCATCGCGGCCACGGGCCTGGCGCTCACCGCGTTTCCGGTCGGGGTTGAGCGCGGCTATGTCTCGCGTGCAGAAGCCGCGGCGCGCGCGCTCACCACGCTGCGCTTCTTCTGGAAGAGCCGTCAGGGCGCGGAGCCCGACGCCACCGGTTATCGCGGCTTCTACTACCACTTCCTCGACATGGACACCGGTGCGCGCGCGTGGCAGTGCGAGCTCTCCACCGTCGATTCCGCGCTGCTTTTTGGTGGCATGCTCGCCGTGGCGCAGTACTTCTCCGCCAACGACGGCGACGAGCCAGAAATCCGTGATCTGGCGCACCAGCTCTATGCCCGCGCCGACTGGCAGTGGGCGCAGAACGGCGGCGTGCTCGTCACGCACGGCTGGAAGCCGGAGAGTGGCTTCCTGCCGTATCGCTGGGAGGGCTATGACGAGGCGATGCTGCTCTACATCCTGGCCCTGGGTTCCCCCACGCATCCCGTGCCGCCGGCGAGCTATCTCGCCTGGGCATCGACCTACGAATGGAAGACCGCGTACGACATCGAGTATCTCTACGCCGGACCGCTCTTCACCCATCAGCTGTCGCATCTCTGGGTGGACTTCCGTGGCATTCGCGATCCGTTCATGCGCGACCACGGGCTCGACTATTTCGAAAACAGTCGCCGCGCGACCTGCGTGCAACAGCAGTATGCCATTCACAACCCCAGTGGATATGCGCACTACGGCAAACTCTGCTGGGGCGTCACGGCGAGCGACGGCCCCGGCGACGATACCCGCCGCATCAATGGCGTCGAACGACGATTCTTTGACTATCTCGCGCGCGCGGTGCCGTACGGCCCCGATGACGGGACCATCGCGCCGTGGGCGGTCGCGGCTTCGCTGCCGTTTGCGCCGGAGATCGTGTTGCCCACCCTCACCGACTTTCATCGCTGGCAGCGTCCGGGCGATCACGCGTACGGCTTCAAGGCGACGTTCAACCCCACCTATCCCGATCCCGGCGGTGCGGCCAACGGCTGGGTCTCGCCGTGGCACTTTGGCCTCAACGAAGGGCCAATCGTGGCCATGATCGAGAACTACCGTACCGGCCTCGTCTGGGAATTGCTCCGGGGCTCTGCCCCAGTCGCCGCCGGATTGCGGGCGGCCGACTTTACCGGCGGCTGGCTGGGACCGGAACGCCGCTGATGGTCCGCATTCCGCTGCCACTCCGGCCGACGCCGCCCGCGGTCTTCGATCAGCCAATCCGCGCCGAGCTCTTTGGCGTGGAGCGCCTGGAGCGCCATGCCGAAAGCCTGGCGGAGGCGCAGCGCGTGATTCCGGGTTCGCGCCTGGGCCGGCCGCTCCTGCCGCGCGTCGAAGAAAACGCCCGCGTGCTGCGCGAGTCGAATCGGCTGATTGCCGACTCCATTCACGAAGAGCGCTGGATCACACCGGCGGCCGAGTGGCTGGTGGACAATTTCTTCGTGGTCGACGAACAGCTGCGCGAAATCCGTGACGACCTGCCGGCGCAGTTCTACGTGGAGCTGCCCAAGCTCGCCGATGGCCCGCTCGCCGGCTATCCCCGCGTGTACGGCATCGCCTGGGCCTTCGTGGCGCATACCGACAGCCGCTTTGATCCCGAGATGCTGCGCCGCTTTGTCCTCGCGTATCAGCGGGTCCGCCCGCTCACCATCGGTGAGCTCTGGGCGGTGGCGATCGCCCTGCGCGTCGTGCTCGTGGAGAATCTGCGGCGGCTCGCCGAAGCCATGACACGCAACCGCCAGGCACGCCAGGAAGCCGACGCGCTTGCCGACGACCTGCTCGGCCTCGGCGTGCAAGGGGTGCGCTCCGTGACGGGGCAATTGCATCGCGTCGAGCGCGCGCCGCTCGTCACGGCGTTCGCGGTGGAACTGGTGCAACGCCTGCGCGATCAGGACCCCGCCGTCACGCCGGCCCTGGCGTGGCTGCATCAGCGATTGGCGGCGCAGGGGACCACGCCGGACGAGATCTCGCTCGACGAACATCAGCAGCAGGCCGCCATGACAGTCACGGTGCGGAACGTGATCACCAGCATGCGGCTCCTGTCGGCATTCGACTGGAAGGCCTTCTTCGAAAGCGTTTCGCTGGTCGATGATGTACTCCGCACAGGCCCGACGTATGCCGCGATGGATTTCACCAGCCGCGATTCCTATCGGCATGCGATCGAGGAGATGGCGCGCGGGTCGGGCTATGCTGAAATCGAAGTGGCGCGCGAGGCGATGGTGCACGCCGATCGCGGACGGAGCGCTCACGGTGACGGCCCCGAGGCGGATGCCGGCTTCTATCTGGTCGGGCGCGGGCGCCGCGCCTTCGAGCGCACCATCGGCTTTCATCCGCCGATCGGCCCCTGGCTCGTGCGCGCCTTCATCGACCTGTCAACGCCAGCCTATCTCGGTGCGATCCTCGCGGCCACGATCCTGCTGCTCGTGCTCTTCCTGGCCCCCGCCGCGGCGGGAGGTCTGCACGGCGTGCCACTGCTGGTGATGGCGCTGCTGGCCCTCGTCCCGGCGTCGGATCTTGCCATCGCCGTGATCAATCGCGCCGTGACGGCGATTCTGCCGCCGACCCTGCCGCCGCGACTCGAGCTGGCGCACGGGATTCCCACGGCGCAGCGCACGATGGTCGTGATCCCCACGCTGCTGGGCCATCCAGCCGAGATCGAGGAGCAGCTCGAGCGCCTCGAAGTGCATTATCTCGCCAATGCCGAGGGGGATGTCACCTTCGCGCTGCTGACCGATTGGGTGGACGCGACCGCGGAGCACGTCACCGGTGACGACGAGCTTCTCAGTCTCGCGCGTGACGGCATCGCGCACTTGAACTCGCGCCACGGCGCGACGGAGGATGGCGGCGATCGGTTCCTGCTGCTGCATCGCCAGCGGCGATGGAACGCGCGCGAAGGGCTCTGGATGGGATGGGAGCGCAAGCGCGGCAAGCTGCATGAGCTCAATCGGCTGCTGCGGGGCGCGACCGATACCACGTTCGCCGGCGCGGACGGCGTGTCGCCCCGCGTTCCTCCGGCGGTGCACTACGTCGTTACCCTCGACGCCGACACGCGGCTGCCCATCGACGCGGTGCGCCAGCTGGTCGGCACCATGGCGCATCCGCTCAACTGGCCGGTGATCGATCCCGCCACGCGGCGCGTGGTCAAGGGATATGCCGTGCTGCAGCCGCGGGTCACGCCACCGTTGCCCGGCCGTACGGGCTCGCTCTACCAGCAACTGGTGTCGGGCGCGGCCGGGATCGATCCGTATGCGGCCGCCGTGTCGGACGTCTATCAGGATCTCTTTGGCGAGGGCTCCTATACCGGCAAGGGGATCTATGACGTCGACGCGTTTGAAATGGCGCTCGACGGTCGCGTGCCGGAGAACGCGCTGCTGAGTCACGACCTGTTCGAGAGTCTCTATGCCCGCACCTGTCTGGTGACGGACATCGAGTTTTTTGAGATGGCGCCGGTCAATTATCTCGCGGCGACCGCGCGGCAGCATCGCTGGGCGCGCGGCGACTGGCAGCTCCTGCCGTGGATCCTGCGAGGGCGCGTCCCGGCGATCGGCCGCTGGAAGATGGTCGACAATCTGCGCCGCACGCTGCTCGCGCCCACGGCATTCCTGGTGCTCGCCGCGAGCTGGCTCTGGGTGGCGGCCTCGCCCGCGCTATGGCTCGTCTTTCTGATCGCCGTGCTCGGTGTGCCCGCGCTCTTTCCGGTTCTGTCCGGCGTCTGGCCGCGACGCCCCGGCATCTCCAAGCGCAGCCATGTGCGTGGTGTGCAGCATGATCTCTGGACTGCCACGCGGCAGGTGGCGCTTGGCATTGTCACGCTCGCACACCAGGCGTACGTCATGGCCGACGCGATCCTGCGCACCCTGTTCCGCATCACGCTCAGTCGCCGGCATCTGCTGGAATGGACACCCGCGGGCAGCGTGGCGCGCCGCGTGCCCACCACTGTCCTCGGCTTCTACGGTCGGATGGCGGCCGCTGTGCTCGTCGCGATCGCCATTCTTGCCGCAGTGGGCGCGACACATCCGGAAGGATTGCCGATCGCGGTGCCGGTGACGATCGCGTGGATCCTTTCTCCGGCAATCATGTGGTGGGCGAGTCGACCAGGATCGGTCTCTCCCACAGAAGCGCTGTCACCGGAAGACGCCGAGAATCTCCGGCTGATCGCGCGCAGTACGTGGCGCTTTTTCACGGCATTCGTGACAACGGAAAGCCATGCGCTTCCTCCCGATAATTTCCAGGAAGTGCCGCGCCCCGTGGTGGCGCAGCGCACGTCGCCGACCAACATCGGTCTCTATCTGCTGTCGGCGGTAAGCGCCCGGGATCTGGGCTGGATCGGCACCTGCGAACTGGTTGAGCGGCTCGAAGCTACGCTGGCGACGTTGCGGGCACTGGAGCACTATCGCGGCCATTTGTACAACTGGTACGACACCGGCGACCGCCGGCCGCTGGAGCCGCGGTACGTCTCCTCGGTTGACAGCGGGAACCTGGCCGGCACACTCATCGCCATCAGCAACGCCTGCCGCGAGATCGCTGCGCAACCGCTGCTCGTGGGCGCGGCTCTCTCCGGCGTGTCCGATGCCGCGGCGCTGTTGCGCCAGAGCGCCGGCCTCGGCATCGATGAAGACGAACTGCCGAGCGAGCGGCAGACGCGCCTCGCCAACGCGCTCGATGTGGTCGGCACGCTGCAGCACAATCCGCCGGAGGCACCGGCGGAATGGGCGGCGCGCCTTGCCGAGCTGGAATCGGCGGCACACGCCGCGGCCGATTGCGCCGCCGACCTCGCGGGCACGTCGCGACAGCAGGGTCCCTCGCGCTCGGCGGCGTGGTCGGACGAGCTCGAACACACCGTTGCGACACATCTGCGCGATCTCGACACGCTGATGCCGTGGGCCGCGCTGCGGCTGCCCGGCGAAGCGGGAGCGCTGGTGGCAGCCGACACCATGCCGCCCCTCGCCGCGCTGCCGCTGCTCTGTCGCCGGGCGCAGGAGCGGCTCGCCGCGACGCGCGATCAGGCGCCCGATGAATCGCCAACGGTGCGGCGGCAGCTGGATGACGCCGCGGGCGCCCTCGAACGCTCGGCATCTGCCGCGACCGCACTGCTGGCGCGCCTCAATGCCGTCGCCGACGAAACGATGCAGGTGATGCACGCGATGGACTTCAGCTTTCTGCTCGACAAGACGCGGATGCTCTTTGCCATCGGCTATCGCATGTCGGACGGGACGCTCGACTCCGGCCGCTACGACCTCCTCGCATCCGAGGCGCGGCTGCTGAGCTACATCGCGATTGCCAAGGGCGACGTGCCGGTACAGCACTGGTTCCGCCTGGGCCGGCCGCTGACCCCGGTGGGGCAGGACTCGATGCTGCTGTCGTGGTCGGGGTCGATGTTCGAGTATCTCATGCCCGCGCTGATGATGCGGACACCTGTCGGCAGTCTGCTGGAGCAGAGTTGCCGCCTCGCGGTGCGGCGGCAGATCGACTACGGCGCCGAGCGCGGGGTGCCGTGGGGCGTATCGGAATCGGCGTACAACGTGCGCGACTTCGAGATGACGTATCAGTATTCCAACTTTGGTGTCCCGGGCCTTGGACTCAAGCGCGGCCTCGCCGACGACATCGTCATTGCGCCATATGCCACCGCGCTCGCCGCGATGGTCGATCCGACCGCCGCCGTGCGCAACTTTGCGGCGCTCGCCAAGGTGGGCGCGCAGGGACCATATGGCTTCTACGAATCGGTCGACTACACCGCACCGCGCCTGCCGGCCGGCACATCGCAGGCGCTGGTGCGTGTCTGCATGGCGCATCATCAGGGGATGGCGGTCGTTGCCATTGCCAACGTGCTCAACGGCGGGATGATGCGCAATCGGTTTCACGCCGAGCCGATTGTGCGCGCGAGCGAACTCCTGCTGCAGGAGCGTACGCCGCGCGATGTCGCGGTCGCGCGGCCGCACTTCGACAGCCCCAAGTCCGCCGCCGATGTGCGGGAGCTGGTGCCGCCCAACACCCGTCACTTCACCTCGCCCCACGGCGCGACGCCCCGGACGCATCTCCTCTCCAACGGCCGCTACGCGGTCATGTTGACGGCCGCGGGTGGTGGCTACAGCCGGTGGCGCGATCAGGCGATTACGCGCTGGCGTGAGGACGTCACCCAGGATGATTCCGGCTCGTGGATCTTTCTGCGGGACCTGGCGAGCGGCGAGCGCTGGTCGGCCGGCTTTCAGCCCAGCGGCGACGAGCCGGAAAGCTACGATGTGTCGTTCTCGGAGGATCGCGCCGAGATCCTGCGGCGCGATGGAGCGATCACGACGCGGCTGGAGGTGATCGTCTCGTCGGAAGACGACGCCGAAGTGCGCCGCGTGTCATTGTCGAACACCGGCTCCCGGGTCCGTGAAATCGAGGTGACGTCGTACGCGGAAGTCGTGCTCGCGCCGGCGGCGGCCGATGCCGCGCATCCGGCCTTCAGCAATCTCTTTGTGCAGACCGAATGTCTTGCCGATCGCGACACGCTGCTCGCCACGAGACGCCCGCGGTCGCACGAGGACGCGGCGATCTGGCTCGCGCAGGTCCTGGCGGTCGAAGGCGAGGTGATCGGCGATCTGGAATGGGAAACGGACCGCGCGCAGTTCGTGGGGCGGGGCCGTACCGTGCGGAACGCACACGCCGTCGGTCAGGGCCGCGCGCTCTCCAATACGACGGGCTCCGTGCTCGATCCTGTCGTGGCGCTGCGGCGCCGGGTGCGCATCCGGCCCGGGAAGACTGTGCGGCTGGTCTTTGCGACCGTGGTGGCGCCCACGCGCGACGGCGTGCTCGATCTGGCCGACAAGTACCATGACGTCACCACCTTCGAACGCGTCGCGACGCTGGCGTGGACGCAGGCACAGGTGCAGCTCCATCACCTTGGCGTCGGCCCCGACGAAGCGCATCTCTTTCAGACGCTGGCCGGCTCGGTCCTCTACGCCGATCGTGGTGCCCGCGCGGCGCCGGAAATTCTGGCCCGGCAGAGCGGCGGTGCGCCGTCCCTCTGGGCGCACGGCATCTCCGGCGACCTGCCCATTGTGCTGGTGCAGATTGACGAGACCGACGACATCGGCATTGTCCGCCAGTTGCTCCGGGCGCACGAGTACTGGCGGATGAAGCGGCTCGCGGTCGATCTCGTCATCCTCAACAATCGCGCACCGTCGTACGTGCAGGATCTGCAGACGCTGCTCGAAACCCTGGTGCGCTCGAGCCGGTCGGCGCCCAGTCCCGAAGGCCAGGCGCCTACCGGCGGCGTCTTCATGCTTCGCACCGATCGCATCACCGGCGCCCAGTGCGACACCCTCGAGACCGCCGCCCGTGTGGTGCTGCAGAGCCGCCGCGGCACGCTCGCGGCGCAGATCGCGCGGGCACAACGCGCCGAGGCCATGGTCACGCCACTGCCGCGACGCCCGCGCGCGACTCCGCCCGTCCGCACCACCACGGCGCGTCGCGAACAGCTGGAGTTTGCCAACACGCTGGGCGGCTTTGCCGATGATGGCCGCGAGTACGCCATGGTGCTCCGCGACGAAACATGGACGCCGGCGCCGTGGGTCAACGTGATCGCGAACGCGGATTTTGGCTGCCTCGTGTCCGAATCGGGCACCGGCGCGACCTGGTCGGTGAACAGCCAGGAGAATCAACTCACCAACTGGTCGAACGATCCGGTGAGCAATCCGCCGAGTGACACCTTCTATCTCCGCGATGACACGACCGGTGAGGTGTGGAGTGCAACACCGTTGCCGATTCGCGAACCGGGCGGCGAATACACGGTCCGGCACGGACATGGCTACAGCCGCTTTGGGTACGGCGGTCACGGTATCGATCTGGATCTCCTGCTGTTTGTGCCGGCGGACGATCCGGTGCGCGTGTCGCGCCTGACCATCACCAATACCGGCAGCACGCCGCGCCGCCTGTCCGTGACAGCCTACCTGCAATGGGTGCTGGGCGTATCGCGCGCCGCGACGGCACCATTCATCGTGACGGAGATGGACAACGCCACCGGTGCGATGTTCGCGCGGAACACCTGGAGTCGTGACTTCAGCCAACGCATCGCCTTTGCCGATCTGCTCGGCGCCCAGACGGCGTGGACCGGCGATCGGACGGAGTTTCTGGGGCGCAATGGCGCGCTCGACGCGCCGGCGGCGCTCAACCGGCGCGAACCGCTGTCGGGGCGCGTCGGCGCGGCACTCGACCCCTGCTGCGCGCTGCAGACGCCGGTCGTCATTCCGCCGGGGGACGCCGTCACGGTGGTGCTCGTGCTGGGACAGGCCGCGTCACGCGAAGCGGCGCGGGCGCTGATCGAGAAGTACCGCAGCGCCGATCTCGAGGCCGAGCGCAAGAACGTGGCGGCGCACTGGGATACCATCCTCGGCGCAGTGCAGGTGCACACGCCTGATCGTGCGCTCGACGTGATGCTCAACCGCTGGCTCCTCTATCAGACGCTCGGCTGCCGCATCTGGGCGCGCACCGCGTTCTATCAGGCGAGCGGCGCGTACGGCTTCCGCGATCAGTTGCAGGACGTCCTGGCGCTCCTCGTTGCACGTCCCGATGTGGCCCGCGAGCAGATTCTCCGGGCCGCCGGACGCCAGTTTCTGGAAGGTGACGTGCAGCACTGGTGGCACGAGCCCGCGGGGCGGGGCGTGCGCACGCGTATTTCCGACGACCTGCTCTGGTTGCCGTACGTCGCGGCCCAGTACGCCGACGCGACTGGCGATCACGGCGTGCTTGACGCGATGGCACCGTTCCTTGAAGGACCGGTCCTGGCGGCCGGGCAGGCGGAGTCGTATTTCGAGCCGCGGGTGTCGACGCAGCAGGGAACGATCTATGAGCACTGCGCCAGAGCACTCGACCGCAGCCTCGCCACTGGTGCGCATGGCCTGCCGCTGATCGGCACCGGCGACTGGAACGACGGCATGAATCACGTGGGCGCTGCCGGCAAAGGCGAAAGCGTGTGGATGGCGTGGTTCCTGTGTGGTCTGCTGGATCAGTGGGCGCCTATCGCCGCTACCCGCGGCGATACCGCGCGCGACGAGCTGTGGCGGGAGCACGCGCTGGCACTCCGCGGCGCGGTCGAACGCGACGGCTGGGACGGTGCGTGGTATCGCCGCGCCTACTTCGACGACGGCACGCCGCTCGGGTCGGCCACCAATGACGCCTGCGCCATTGATTCCATTGCGCAGTCGTGGAGCGTGATCTCGGGGGCCGGCGATGCGGCGCACGCGCGGCAGGCCATGGAGTCGCTCGATCAGAGGCTGGTCGACCGCGAGCATCGGATCGTGCTGCTGCTGGCACCACCGTTCGACCATACCGCGCTGGAACCGGGATACATCAAAGGCTACGTTCCGGGGGTGCGGGAGAATGGCGGGCAGTACACCCACGCGGCTGCCTGGGCCGTCATCGCCTTTGCGCAGCTCGGCGATGGCGCTCGCGCGGCGGAATTGCTGACGCTGCTCAATCCGATCACGCACGCCACCACTGCGGGCGCACTCGATCGATACAAAGTGGAGCCCTATGTGGTCGCGGCTGACGTATACTCTCAGGCTCCTCACGCCGGGCGCGGCGGCTGGACCTGGTACACCGGTTCCGCCGGCTGGCTGTATCGTTCCGGCGTGGAATGGCTGCTCGGTCTCCGCATGAAGGGCGACCGGCTGATCGTCGATCCCTGTATTCCGGCGGCGTGGCCCGGCTTTTCAGCCACCGTCCGGCATGGTAACGCCCGCTACGAGGTGACGGTGGAGAATCCCGACGGCCGTGGCCACGGCATTGCGACCATCGAACTCGATGGCACCGCGCTGGAGGATCTGACCGCGGTGCCGCTGGTGGCGGACGGGCAGGTCCATCGAGTGCGCGTCGTCATTGGCACGCCCCGCCGGGCAGGTCTGGTGCGGTCGGCGTGAGCTCAAGCGGCCCATTAGCCATCGGTCGAGACGCCGGCATCGCCGCCGTTGCGCGCGCAGCCGTCGCCCTTGTTTCGCAGGACGCTCGTCTTGGACTGGGTTCAGGCCACGCCGCGAGTGAGTTCATTGCTTGTCTCGGACGATCCGTGCGGGACGGACTGCGGGTGAGTGGCGTCCCGACATCGCGTGCCGCGGCGGCGGCCGCCAAGGCCGCGGGCATTCCGCTGATCGATCTCACCGAGGGCATGATCCTCGATCTCACCGTGGACGGCGCCGACGAGGTCACGCCCACGCTCGACTTGATCAAGGGATGGGGTGGTGCACTGGTCCGCGAGCGGATCGTGGCGCAGGCGTCGCGTGCGCAGGTGATTCTCGTGGGCGCGGAAAAACTGGTGCCGGCCCTTGGTGTGCACGGCCGGATTCCCGTCGAAGTCATTCCCTTTGCCGCCGCGCATGTGGCCGGTTCGATCCGGATGTTCGGGCTGGAGCCGTCACTGCGCTGTGCCGACCACGACGCGATGCCTTTTGTCACCGACAACGGCAACGTGCTGCTGGATTGCGCACCGGCAGCACCGCTGGCGAGCGCAGCGGTCGCGCGCGATCTGGAGCGGCGGCTCCTGGCGATTGCCGGCGTGGTGGATACCGGCCTCTTTCTTGGTACCGCCGAGCGCGTCCTGGTCGGTCATCCCGACGGGCATGTCGAGGTGATGGCGGGCCTGCGCGGTGTGATACGATGAAGATCAGTCCACTCGCGGGCACCGTGGCGCCCGAATCCATTCTGGTGAACGTGCCGCGCTTGATCACGGCCTATTACGCCGAGGTTCCCGATCCATCGGTGGCCGCGGAGCGTGTGGCATTCGGCACATCCGGGCATCGGGGCTCCGCGTTCGAGCGGACCTTCAACGAAGCGCATCTGCTGGCGATCACGCAGGCGATCTGCGAATATCGCGCAACGCAGCGGATCGACGGGCCGCTCTTCCTGGGAATCGACACGCACGCGCTGTCGGAGCCTGCGCGCGCGACCGCGCTGGAAGTGCTCGCCGGTAACGGGGTCGAGATCATGCTCGCCGAGGGCGATGAGTACACGCCCACGCCGGCAGTGTCGCACGCGATCATCGTCTACAACCGCGGCCGCTCGCGCGGGCTGGCCGACGGCATCGTGGTGACACCGTCGCACAATCCGCCGGACAACGGCGGCTTCAAGTACAATCCGGCCAACGGTGGTCCGGCCTCGTCGACCGTGACCGCCTGGATTGAAAAGCGCGCCAATGAATTGCTCGAGCAGAAGCTCGCCGGCGTGCGACGCGTAACTTGCGAGCAGGCACTGCACGCGGTGACGACGCACCGGCACGACTATCTCAACGCCTATGTCAACGATCTGGTGAATGTCGTCGACATGGACGCGATTCGCGGCGCGGGCCTCGCCATCGGCATCGATCCGCTCGGCGGCGCGGGCGTGCACTACTGGCAGCCGATCGCCGACCGCTACAAGCTCGACATCACCGTGGTGAGCGAGACGGTCGATCCGACGTTCCGCTTCATGACCGTCGACTGGGACGGGCAGATCCGGATGGATCCGTCGTCGCCGTGGGCGATGGGCCGTCTGGTGTCGCTGGCAAAGACGTTCGACGTAAGCGCTGGCTGCGATACCGATCACGACCGGCACGGCGTGGTGACGCGCTCGCACGGACTGCTGCCACCCAATCATTATCTCGCCGTCGCGATTCATCATCTCCTGCAGCACCGGCCCGGCTGGAGCCAGGACGCCGCGATCGGCAAGACCGTGGTGAGCACGCGGATGATCGATCGCGTCGCCGCCGCGCACAAGCGCCGCGTCTATGAGGTGCCGGTAGGCTTCAAGTGGTTTGCCGACGGATTCTTTGACGGCTCGCTGGGTTTTGGCGGCGAAGAGAGCGCGGGCGCTTCGTTCCTGCGTCGCGACGGCACCGTCTGGACCACCGACAAGGACGGAATCATTCCGGCGCTGCTCGCGGCGGAGATCACCGCGGCCGCCGGGCGGGATCCCGGCGAGATCTACGCCGCGCTGACGGCGGAGCTTGGCAAGCCGGTCGCCAATCGCGTGGAAGCCGCGGCAAACGCGGCGCAGAAGAAGGCCCTGTCTGCGCTGTCGCCCGCGCAACTGGGCTCGAAGGAGCTGGCAGGCGAAAAGATCGACAGCGTCATCACCCATGCACCCGGCAACAACGCGGCCATCGGCGGCGTGCGCGTGTCGTCGGCAAGCGGCTGGTTTGCGGCACGGCCGTCGGGAACGGAAGAGATCTACAAGATCTACGCCGAGAGCTTTCGCGACGAAGAGCACCTGCAGCGCATTCTCGCGGAGGCCCAGGCGATGGTGGACAAGGCGCTGGCGGCGGCATGATCACCCAACGCAACAACACCGCGCCATCCGATGCGCTCGTCATTTTTGGCGTGACGGGCGATCTGGCCCACAAGATGATCTTTCCTGCGCTCTATGCGATGGTCAAGAGCGGCGCGCTCAAGGTGCCGGTGATCGGCGTCGCCGGCTCTCCGTGGACAGAGGCGGAGCTTGCGGAGCGCGCCACCGACAGCATTCGTCACGCTGGCGGCATCGACGACCGTCGCGCGTTCGATCGCCTGCTGCGTTTGCTCCGCTACATCTCCGGCGATTACAACGATGCCGCCACCTTCGCGTCGCTCAAGCGGGCCCTCGGCAAGGCGCGGCATCCCGCGTACTACCTGGCGATCCCGCCGGGACTCTTTGCGACCGTGATGACCGGACTCGGCCGCGCGGGCCTGGCACACGGGGCGCGCGTGATTGTCGAGAAACCTTTCGGGCGCGACCTGGCGTCTGCCCGCGCCCTCAATGCGGTCGCACTGTCGGTCTTTGCCGAAGACGACATCTTTCGCATCGATCACTTCCTCGCCAAGGAAGCGATCATGAACATTCTCTATTTTCGCTTTGCCAATTCCTTCCTCGAGCCGATCTGGAACCGGAATTACGTCGCGAGCGTGCAGGTGACACTGGCCGAGGACTTTGGCGTCGGTACGCGCGGTGCATTCTACGAGACGGCGGGATGCCTGCGCGACGTGGTGGAGAACCACCTCTTTCAGATTGTTGCGTTGCTCGCGATGGAGCCACCGCCGTATCGCGGCTATGGGGCGGTCCATACCGGCCAGGCCGATGTGTTCCGCGCCATGCGGCCGCTCTCGCGGCGCGACCTGGTGCGCGGCCAGTACGCGGGATACCGGCGAGAAAAGGGTGTGGCGCGCGACTCCGACGTGGAGACGTTCTGCGCCGTGCGGCTGCACATCGACTCGTGGCGCTGGTCTGGCGTGCCATGGTATCTGCGTTCCGGCAAGTTCCTTCCGACCACCGCGGCTGAGGTCCTGGTGCAGCTCAAGGCACCGCCGTCGCATCTCTTTGGCGACTCCCATCCGGCGCATGGCCGGGCCAACTATCTCCGGATTCGTCTGTCACCCAATTCCGCGCTGGCGCTGGCGGCACGCGTCAAGAATGCAGGACAGGAATTCATTGGCAGCCAGCACGAGCTCTTTCTGCTCAACGAGCAACCCGGCGCCGAGCCGCCATATCAGCGTCTGCTGACCGACGCGATGCGGGGCGACGGTGCGCTCTTCACCCGGGAGGACGCGGTGGAAGCCGCCTGGGCAGTGGTCGATCGCGTGGTCAAGTCGCCGCCGGCGGCGCTGCCCTACCGGCGCGGGACGTGGGGACCAGGTGCTGCGGACCGGCTTCTCTCCACCGGCGAGCAGTGGCACGAGCCCGGTCCGGATGGGACCGTCAAATGAACGGGCCGGCAGACCTGGTGATCTTCTTTGACTGCGACAACACGCTGCTCGACAACGATGGCTTTCAGCACGACCTCCGTGCGCGGCTTGAGCGGGACTTTGGCGCCGCGCGCGCGGCCGGCTACTGGACGGCGTACGAGGATCTGCGCCGCGAACTTGGCTATGCCGACTACCTCGGCGCACTGGAACGCTTTCGCGACCGCAATGTATCGGACGATCGTATCCTGGAGCTTGCCGCTTTTCTCCTCGACTATCCCTTTGCCGATCGCCTCTACCCGCACGCGCTCGACGTGATCGCAAAGGCCGGCCGCATCGGGACCACCGTCATGCTTTCGGACGGCGATGCGGTCTTTCAGCCGTGGAAGCTCCGCCGCTCCGGGCTCTGGGATGCGGTGGACGGACGTGTGCTGCTCTATGTGCACAAGGACCGGCAGCTGGCGGAGGTTGCGAGGCGTTACCCCGCTCGTCACTATGTCATGGTGGATGACAAGCTCCGGATTCTTGCCGCGATGAAGGCCGAGTGGGGTCTGCGGCTGACCACCGTGTTTCCCCGGCAGGGACACTACGCGACTGATCCCAGGCAGGTGGATGGCGTGTCGGCCGCGGATGTTGCCGTGGAACACATTGCCGACCTGCTCAACTTTGACTTTGCCGCCGCCGCCAATGATTGAGAACCAGCCCAGCCGTACCGCGCACCGCGTGGCGATCCGCCGCGCCGTGCACCAGCTCGTCGATCAGCCGCACGTGTTTTTTGATCCGCTCGCCCTTGCCGTGATCGACGACGAAGCGCAGGCCAAACTGCAGGCCGATCCGCGTCATTTCGAGACGACACCGCTGTCAACCTATCTGCGTGCGTTCATGGCGGCGCGCAGCCGCTTTGCAGAGGATCAACTGGCGGTCGCGGTTGCCAACGGCGCGACACAGTATGTAGTCCTCGGCGCCGGTCTCGACACTTTTGCGTATCGGAATCCCTTTCACGATCTCCGGGTCTTCGAGGTCGACTTTCCGGCGACACAGCGATGGAAGCGTGAACGGCTCGCGCACGCGGGCATTCATTCGGACGGCGTGGTCACCTTTGTCCCGATCGACTTCACCGCTGAAACGCTGAATGATCGACTCGGCGCGGTGCTCGATCCGCTTTCGCCCACCTTCTTTTCATGGCTCGGCGTGACGCCCTATCTGCCCGCGGCCACGGTGCTCGAGACGCTGCGATACATCGCGGGCTTTCCGCAGCAGAGCGGCGTGGTGTTCGACTACGCCATCGACCCGTCGCAGCTTACCGCGGCGGAGCGGACGGCCTTCGATTTCCTGGCCGGCCGGGTCCGTGCGGCAGGCGAGCCCTGGCAGGGATTCTTTGATCCGGACCGGCTGGCTGGCGACCTCAAGGCCATGGGGTTCCGCACGGTCGAAGACCTCAACGGGCCGGCGATCAACGCGCGCTACTTCGCCGGGCGGGGCGACGATCTGCATGTGGGTGCGCTGGCGCGCCTGCTGTGGGCCGAGGTGTGAGCGAGGCCGTTCCGGGCTGACACGTGAACGAGCCGATGCGGGAAAGGCCCGAACGCGCGTTTCACCGATTCCGGACAACGAGGGGTGGGGTACCAGCGTAGTATTACAATTCCACCGAGTACCCCTTCGGCATTGATCCCATCCGTTCCTGGGGCGCGGCGCACTGCAATCCATTTTCACGTTTCTCTTCAAATATCCACCCCGGGTCTTCGAGCGCGGAGAGTTCATCCTCACGCCGGTCGTTCCCGTTGGGCTGCTTGTCGCCGGCCTCGCGCTCGCGCTGGCACTGGTGGTGGTCGCGGCATGGGGATTGAAAGTGGACCGGTGGTCCGATCGCGTCGTGCTGGCGGGATTCCGGATTGCGGCGTTTCTGGTGGTGGCGGCCTGTCTGATGCGCCCAGGGCTCGCGCTGTCGAGCGCGGTCCCGCAACGCAATGTGCTCGCCGTGCTGCTGGACGATTCTCGCAGCATGCAGATTGCCGATGCCGGCAAGGATCGGCGGGTGGCGGCTGAGCAGCGTGTCTTTGGTGACTCGACCGCGCTGGTGCGGCAGCTGGGCGATCGCTTCGCGCTGCGATTTTTCCGCTTTGCCGCGGACGCCGCTCCCATTAATACCGTGGCGGACCTCCACGCCAGCGGCACGCGCACCGATATCGCAGCATCGCTCGAATCGGCGCGCCAGGAGCTGGCGGATGTACCGCTCGGCGGGATCGTCGTCGTCAGCGATGGCGCCGACAACGCCGCGGGCGATCTTACCGCCACACTGCTGGCGCTGCGCGCCCGGCATGTGCCCGTCTATACCGTAGGCGTGGGTCGCGAGCGCTTTGACCGCGACCTGTCGATTGACCGTTTTGAGCTCCCAGCCACCACGCTGGCAGGTGCTGGTGTCGCCGCGACGGTCTCGCTCGGCATTCGCGGCGTCGCTGGCGATTCCGCGGCACTGACCGTCGAGGCCGACGGTCACATCGTCGCGGCGCGACAAGTGTTGCTGCCCGCGCACCGCGAAGTGGTCGATGTCCCGCTACGTCTGCCGCCGCTGCCTGCCGGTACGCACACCATCGCGGTGCGCGTGGCTCCGCTCAAGGGCGAGATGGTCACGGAGAACAATGATGCCGCGGCGATGCTGCGCGTCCGCCCGGCGCGCGAGCGCGTGCTCTACTTCGAGGGATCGCCGCGCTACGAGTTCCCGTTCATTCGCAGGGCGATTGCGGGAGACAGCGGTCTGCAGATGGCGGCACTGTTGCGGAGTGCCAAAGGCAAGTTCCTCCGGCTCAATGTGCTCGATTCGCTCGATCTGATCGGCGGCTTTCCCACGCGGCCGGAAGAACTCTTCCGCTATCGCGCGCTGATTCTCGGCGATGTGGAAGCGTCGTATTTCACCGGCGATCAGTTGCGCATGATTGCCGACTTTGTCGATCGTCGCGGTGGTGCGCTGATCGCCCTGGGCGGACGCAATGCGCTGGCGGAAGGGAACTACGGCGGCACTCCGGTGGCGGACGCACTGCCATTCGCGCTCGATGCTCAGCCGCATCGCGCCGACACGCTGGCCGTCACGCTCAAGGTGCATCCGACCGACGCCGGCCTCGTCCATCCCGCGCTGCAGCTGGGGACGACACTGACGCAGGATACCGCGCGCTGGGACTCCCTCCCTGCCGTGACGTCGGTCAATCAACCCGGCACCGTTCGCCCCGGGGCTACAGTGCTCCTGAGCGGACGCAGCACGCCGCGCGGTCCCGACCGGCCAGTCCTGGCTGTACAGCACTACGGACGTGGCATTGCGGCCGTGCTCGACATTCAGGACAGCTGGCTCTGGAAGATGGATCCGCGCTCGCCGGTGGAGGATCAGAGCTTCGAGACCTTCTGGCGGCAATTGATTCGGTGGTCGCTCGATCAGGTGCCCGATCGCGTCGAGGTAACGCCGGTGCCGGCGCGCGTCGGTCCGGGTGAGCCGGTGACGGTCGAAGTGCGCGCGGTCGATTCACTCTATCACGACATGAACGACGCATCGGTCACCGCGCATGTCACGTCGCCTTCGGGACACACGGTCGACGTGCCGCTCGCCTGGACGTTGCGCGAAGACGGCACGTATTCGGCCAAGTACGTCCCGACCGAGCAGGGCACCTACCAGCTCACGGCCGATGCGCGCCGGGGCAATGACACGGTTCGGTCCGCGGTCGGCGGCATACTTGTCGATGGCCGCGGCGCCGACATGGAGCGAGCCGAGCTCCGCACACCGCTGCTGGAGCGCATTGCGAGCGAGACCGGCGGGAAGTACTACCCGATCGACGCGCTGCAGCAGTTGCCGGAGGATGTGACGCTCACCGAGAGCGGCATTGTCGCGCACGAATCGCGGGATCTCTGGGACATGCCCGTCGTCCTCCTGCTCTTGCTGCTGCTCCTCGGTGCGGAGTGGGGGTATCGCCGGTGGCGGGGACTCGCGTGAAGCGCGTCGTCCTCGTGCTCGGCATGCTGGCAGTGCTCGGGCGTGCAGCCGCGGCGCAGGGTGCGACGCATGTGCTGATTGTCACCGGCCTTTCGGGCGACCCGCAGTTTGCCACGGAGTTCGGTAGGGCCGCGCGCGCCATCTACGACACCGCGCGCTCGCAGTGGCATGTGGCGGATTCGTCACTGATCTATCTCGCGGAGGATCCCGCGGCGGATCCCACGCGCATTCGCGAGAAGTCCACCAAGGACGCGCTCACGCGCGCCTTTGATGTTCTCGGTCGACGTGCCGCGCCCGGCGATCTGGTGCTGGTCTTTCTTCTTGGTCACGGCAGCGGCGAGATGGAAGACGCTGCGGTGAATCTTCCCGGCCCCGATCCGGTCGCGCGCGACTACGCCGCGTGGCTGCATCAGCTCGACCGCGCGACCGTCGTTTTCATCAATGCATCGAGTGGCAGCGGTGACTTCCTGCCAGTACTCTCAGGACCCAACCGCGTGATCATCACCGCCACGCGCACGTCGCTCGAGCGCAATGAGTCGGTCTTTGGTACCTACATGGCTCGTGGCCTGACCGACGTCGCAGCAGACGCCAACAAGGACGGCCACATTTCCGTGCTCGAGGCGTTTCTCTTCGCGCAGCAGGAAGTCACCAAGGTTTACACGTCGACCAATCGGATGCAGACCGAGCATGGCCAGCTCGACGATGACGGCGATCGCAAGGGAACGCCGACACCCGGTACTACCGGCGTGGGCGACGGAATGCTGGCTGCGCGCATCGCCTTTGGTGGCAAGTCCGCAAGCACCGATCCACGCGTGACCGCGCTGGTGGCCGAGCAGCGCGTGCTCGAGGCACAGGTCGATTCGCTCAAGCGCCGCAAGGCGACGACAGATTCCACCGCGTATCAGACCGAACTGGAGCGCTTGCTGATTCTCATTGCGCAGAAGACGCAAGCGATCAATGCCATCACGGGTGTGAAGCAGCCGTGAAGTGCCCGCGCTTTGTGCCGATGCTGGCGGTCGCGCTGCTCAGTGCCAGCGGTGCTCGTCTGGCGGCGCAGCAGCGGCCGCTCTCGTCGGTGACGGTCCTGGTGAATCACGGCCAGCTCGACAGCGCGGAACGCCTGGCGCGTGCGGCGGGATCGTCAGGCACGGTGCAGCTGGCAGACATTCTGGTGCTGCGGGGCAAGCTGGCCGCGGCCGACACCCTCTATAACGATGCGGTCACGCGTCAGGCGCCGGACTTTCGTGCGGCGCAGGCGGCGTTGGCCGAGCTTGCGGCACGCCGCGGCGATCGCGCGCTTGCCGACCGCCGCGCCGCGGCGTTGATCGCGGAGTACACGCAGAGCCGTGCGTGGCCGCGCACCGATCTCGCCGCCGTGGGTCGTGCGTACGCCGTCCTCGGCGCCGTCGACCCGCAGGCCGTGCACGATGCACTCGGCGCGTTCGACGCGGCAGTCGCCGCCGACAGCAGCAACATCGACGCGCAGTTGCGCGGGGCCGACCTGCTGTTCGCCAAGTACAACGCTCCCGATGCCGAAGAGACCTATCGCACCGTGCTTGCTCGCGTACCGGGAGAGCCGCACGCGCTTCTCGGACTCGCGCGCGTCGAAGCGTTTCGTCAGAGCGATTCGGCGGTCACCGATCTCCGCGCGAGTCTCAAGCAGGATCCGGCGCTGGTGCCGGCGCTCGTCTTTCTCGCCCAGGTCGACCTCGATCGCGAAGCCTACGATTCCGCCGGCGCCGACGCGGCTCGGGCGCTCGCGGTCGACTCGAGTGCCACCGGAGCGTGGGCGGTGCTGGGATTGGTGGCCTGGCTGCGCGATGATCAGGCCGCGTTCGGCAGGATCAAGGCCGCGGCCGCGCGCACCACGCCCGTCCTCACGGAATTCCTGGCCGATGTGGCCGAGGCGACAGCGCACGTCCGGCGGTATGCCGACGCTGTGGCGCTTGCCGGTCAGGCCGTCGCGCAGGATTCGCTCTCTGCGCGTGCTTTTGGCCTGCTGGCCGACAACGAACTGCGCACCGGCGACATGGTGGCTGGCCGCGAGCACCTGCAGCGAGCATTCGATCTCGACCCGTACAATCTCTGGTACAAGAACACGCTCGACCTGCTCGACCAGATGAAGTCGTTTCACACGGTCCATACTGCGCGCTTTGAATTCGTCGCACCGCCGGCGGACGCCGACTACATCGCGCTCTACCTGGGACCACTGCTGGAGCGGGCGTACGACGAGTTTGCCACGCGCTATGACTTCAAGCCGCCGGTGCCGATCCGGATCGAGCTGTTCAGCCGCCATGCCGACTTTTCCGTGCGCACCCTCGGCGTCACCGGACTCGATGCAGTGCTCGGCGTGAGCTTTGGCAATCTGCTCGCGTTCGACGCGCCGTCGGCGCGCGACCCCGGGGAATTCAACTACGGCTCGACCGCCTGGCATGAGCTCGCCCACACGTTCACACTGGGCTCGTCGGGGCATCGTGTGCCGCGCTGGTTTTCCGAAGGGCTGTCAGTACTCGAGGAACGTCGCGGGGAAACGGGCTGGGGCCAGCATGTCACTCCGGAATTCCTGGCGGCCTACAAGGGCGGCAAGCTTCCTCGGGCGACCGACCTCAACGAAGGCCTGATGCGGCCCGGGTATCCCGCCGAGATCAACTTCAGCTACTACGAAGCGTCGCTGGTCTGCGAGATGATCGAGACGGAGAAGGGGATCGGTGCGATCCGCGCAATGCTCGCGGCCTGGGGCCAGGGACTCGACACGCCGGCGGTGGTCGAGCGCGTGCTCGGTCTCAAGGCCGATGCGTTCAATCAGCATTTTGACAGCTGGCTCCGCACTCGCTTTGCCACGCCGCTCGCCAGCGTCGATTCATCCGACGGAGTCAAGCCGGTCACCGGCAAGTATGAAAAGACGATGGCGCACGCACTGGAGTTGCGGGATGCCGGCGCCAACGATTCCGCGCGCGTGGTCCTTGACTCCGCCGCGCGACTCTTTCCCGGGTACGGTGGCGACGATGGCGCGGCGTGGTATCTCGCGCGCCTCGACAGCACGAGCGGCGATTGGCGCGCCGCGGTGGCGCAGCTGGCGGTGATCACGAGCACCGAAGAAACCGCGGACAAGCCGAATGACCTCGAAGCCGCGTTCCGCCTCAAGCTGGGCGACTCAACGGGTGCGCTGGCCGCGCTGCAGCGTCTGCAGTGGATCACGCCCTATGATCCTGCGCTGCACGTGCGGACCGCGGAGTTGGCGGATGCCATGGGAAAGTGGGACGTGGCGCTGACGGAGCGGCGGGCCGTGCTGGCGCTGGCGCCGGTCGACCGGCTCGAGGCGCGCTATCAGGTGGCGCGCGCGCTCCAGCGCGCGGGCGATGTGGCCGGTGCGCGGCGTGAAGTGCTGGCGGTGCTGGAAGCGGCACCGGGATTCGAGAAGGCGCAGGCTCTCTTGTTGCAACTTCAGGGCAATCACTGACCGGAAAGGATGTCGTGTGACGCTGACCAATCCTCCCTCCTCGCTCGACCGGCTCGACGACGGCGCGCTCGCCGAACGCCTGCACGCCGCGGGGGGCCGGATCACCGGCGAACTGCGCAAGATCATCGTCGGCCAGGACGTCGTCATCGAGCAGGCGCTGATCGCCTTGTTTGGCGGCGGCAACTGCCTCGTGGTGGGCGTTCCCGGTCTCGCGAAGACGCTCTTGATTCACTCGCTGGCCCGGGCACTGGACCTGTCGTTCTCCCGCATCCAGTTCACACCCGATCTCATGCCATCGGATGTGACGGGAACCGATATGATCCAGGACGATCCTGTGACCGGTCATCGGCGGCTGTCATTCCTGGCGGGGCCGATCTTTGCCAACGTGGTGCTCGCGGACGAAATCAACCGCACACCGCCCAAGACGCAGGCCGCGTTGCTGGAAGCGATGCAGGAAAAGCGGGTGACGGTGCAGGGCAAGACGTATCAGCTCGATCCGCCGTTCTTCGTGTTCGCCACGCAGAACCCGATCGAACTCGAAGGCACATATCCGCTGCCCGAAGCACAGCTCGATCGTTTCATGTTCGAAGTGGTGATGGAGTATTCGCCAGAAGAAGACGAAGTGGGCATCGTGCGATCCACCACGACCGTGCCGCCCGAGGCGATCGTGCCGGTGGTGACGCAGGCCGAGATCGTGGCGTTCCAGCAGGTGGTGCGGCGCGTGCCGGTGGCCGACGCCGTGGTGCGGTACGCCGTGCGCGTGGTCCGCATGACGCGGCCCACCACGGAGGGCTCGCCGGATTTTGTCCGCCAGTGGCTGGCGTACGGTGCCAGCGTGCGCGCCGCCCAGGCGCTCGTGCTGGGCGGCAAGGCGCGGGCACTGCTGCAAGGGCGCACGCATGTGACCTTTGACGACATCCGGGCACTCGCGCGTCCCGTGCTCCGCCATCGCCTGCTGCGGAATTTTCAGGCACAATCGGAGCGCGTCACCAGCGACCAGATCGTCGATCGCGTGCTCGACAGCGTCCCGTTGCCCAAGTCGGGACTCTGACGCGTGGCTCGCACCGCGCCTGAATCCTTTCTCGATCCCAGGATCCTGGGGACGATCGGCGACCTGCCGCTGCTCGCGCGCACGGTGGTCGACGGCTATCTCCATGGTTTGCATCGATCGCTCCGCGCGGGGCTCTCGCTCGATTTCGCCGAGCACCGGCAGTATCAGCCCGGCGATGATCTCCGGCGGATCGATTGGCGCGTGTACGGTCGCACCGACCGCTTCTATCTCAAGACGTATGAGGCGGACACCAACGCCGAAGTCTTCTTTGTCCTCGATGCGTCGGCGTCGATGGATTTTGGCTCGGAGTCCGTCACCAAGCTCGATTACGGCAAGTTTCTCGTCGCGTCGCTCGCGTGGTTGGCGCAACGACAGGGTGATCGGGTGGGGCTCGCGACGGTTGCCGGCGAGATTCTCGATGTGGTGCCCGCCTCCGGCCGGCATCTCGATCTCATCCTGCACACCCTCGGACGCACCAAGGGTCGCGGCGCGGGGCAGATTCCCGAAGTCTTCGAGCGGATCGCGCGGCTCCGCAGCCGCTCCGGGATCACGGTCTTTGTCTCCGATTGCTATGAGGAACCTGCAGTGCTCCGGCGCACGGTGGGTGCATTGCGCGCGCGCGGCAACGACGTGCTCGTCTTTCATCTGATCGATCCGGCGGAGCGCGACCTGCCATGGACCGCGCCGGGCAATTTCGAGGACGCAGAGAGTGGCCTCCGCATGCCGCTGCGTCCCGACGATCTGCGTGATGAGTATCAGCGGTTGTTCAATGAGCATCGTCAGGCGCTGGTGCGCGAGTTCGGGCGCGAAGGGGTCGAGTACATGGCCATCGAGACCGACACGCCGCTCGATCTCGCGCTGCGCACCTTTCTCGATCTGCGCGCCATGGGAAGTCAGGCGCGTTGATGCCGCTGACCTTCCTCGTTCCCGCGCTGCTCGCCGGCCTCGGCGCGCTCGTGGTGCCGGTGCTGATCCACTTGCGGCGACGCGAGCGCGAGAAGCCGATGCGCTTCCCGTCGCTGATGTTCCTGGCACGGGTGCCGATCACCACCGCGCGCCGCCGTCGCGTGACGGATTGGCCGCTGCTGCTGCTGCGCCTGTTGATTCTTGCGCTCGCCGTGGCGGCGTTTGCGCGACCGGTGATCCGGCCACGCCCGGGTGCGGTGGTGCATGGTGCACGCCGTGTGGTCCTGCTGATGGATCGCTCACTCAGCATGGGGCACAGTGCGGTGTGGCCGGCGGCCGTTGATTCGGCCGACGCGATCATCAAGAACCTCAAGCCCGACGACAAGATCGCCGTCATCGCGTTCGACGAAGACGCCGCGGTGCTGCAACCGATGACGCTGGATCATGCGGCCGCACTCGCGGCGGTACACCGCATTCACCCCGGTGCCCGCGGCACGCGCTTTGGCGCCGGTCTCCGCGCCGCGCGCGAGCTCTTCACGCGCGATGCCGGGCTCGCCAGCGGTGAAGTGCTCATGGTGACGGACCTGCAGCGCACCGGTGCCGCGAGCGTGGCGGGCCTCAAGCTGCCGCCCAACATCACGGTGCGCGCCGTCAACGCGTCGCCCGCCATTCATGGCAACAGTGCAGTTGTCGGCGTCGACGTGCAGCGCCTCCCGGGCGGCGAGGACAATCGCGGCCGTCTTGCGGTGGGTGCGCGCCTCGCGTCCACCAATCTCATTGCACCGCGCACCGCGCACGTGAATCTCACCATCAATGGACGCCCCGCGGGAACGCGCGACGTGACGTTGCCGGTGAACGGAACCGCCAGTGTCGCCTTTGATCCACAAGCACTGCCGGTGGGTGAAGTGCGGCTCGTGGTCGCGGCCGATCCCGATTCGCTGCCGGCGGACGACACCTTCCGCGCCGTCGTCCCCGCGCAGGTCACGCGCCGCATCATTCTGGGCGTGCCGCCCGACATCGCCCCCGATGAGACGTTCTATCTGGAGCACGCGCTCGAGACCGGTCGCGATCCCGCGTTCCGCATCGAGCAGCGTTCGGTCGGTGCGCTCGATGCTGCCACCCTGCGCGACGCCGCCATCGTGCTTCTGTACGATGTGGCGCCGCCGGCCGGTGCGGCTGGCACCGCACTCGCCGCGTGGGTGCACGATGGTGGTGGCCTCGTCGTCGCCGCCGGGCCGCGTCTGGGCGCGCGCTCGATGGTCGCGGGGTACCTGCCGGGAACCGTGCAGGGAATGGTCGACCGGCGCGATGATCGCGGCGGTGTCCTCGGCGTCGTGTCGCTGGAGCATCCGGTCTTCGCCCCCTTCCGTGGGGCGGCTGCGGCGACGCTCGGCGTCGCGCGGTTCTTCCACTACGCGCACGTCATTCCGTCCGCCGACGCACAGGTGATCGCCGCCTTCGACGATGCCAGCCCGGCCCTGGTCGAGCGCCAGGAAGGCGCCGGCCATGTGCTCCTGACGGCCATTCCGCTCGACACCACCGCCGGCAACTTCCCGCTCCAGCCCAGCTATCTCCCGTTCCTGAGAAGCCTCGCGCTTTACACCGCCGGGCAAGGCGTTGCCCCGCTCTGGCGCATCACGGGAGATGGCTGGCCCGTGCCAGCCGCGATCCATGACCCCGTGGTCCGGTCACCCTCCGACAGCGTCCTCCGTATTGACCGCCAGCGGACAGGTGGCGCTCTGCCGCTCGTGGAGGCAGGATTCTACGGGGTGTTTGACGGCCGGGCGTCGGGCGATCCGGTCACGACGGTGGCGGTCAATCCGCCGGCCGGTGAATCGGACCTCGGGCAGATGGCCGCGAGCGAGCTCTTGGTGGGCGTGGGTCAGGACACGGTCACGAGTGCGGTGCAGAGTGCCGCGACGCTGGCGGAGGCGGAGAGCCGTCAGCGAATCTGGCGGATGCTGTTGCTGCTCGCCGCGATCGCACTGGTCGTGGAGACGGTGATGGCGAGTCGCGGGTGGCGCGGTGTGGCCGCGAAGACGGTTGGCGAGACCACCGAAGGGAGTACGTCATGAACGAGTCCGCAGCGGCTCTCGCGGGTCAGGACGAACTGCGCGCCGCCATTGCCACCGTGCGCAAGCGCTGGCGGCAACGGGTGGTGCTCGAAGGCGGTCTCGCGGTGGTCGCAGCCATTCTGCTGGCCGTGATCGCCGGCGTATTGCTGCATCGCGTGATGGGCTCGCATCAGTCGACCATCGTCACGGTGCGCGTGGTCGGCTATCTGCTCGTGGCGGCGGCGATCATCCGCTTTCTGCTGCAGCCCGCGTTCCGTCGGGTGGACGACACCCGCATTGCGCTCTATGTGGAAGAGCGCGCCCCCGAGCTTCGCCAGATTCTGCTCAGTGCCGTGCAGCAGCTCGATGCATCGGCCGCGCCGGGGGTCTCGCCGGCCCTCGCGCGGCGGGTGATGGCGAGCGCGGTGGCCGAGATTCATCGGCTGGATGACGGTGCGCTGCTGGAGAGTTCTCGCTCGCGGATCGCCGTCCTGCGGCTCGTCGGCGCAGCGGCGGTCGCGGTCGCGGCGATTGCGTTCGGGCCGACCGCACTCCGCGACATGGCGCGTCTGCTCTTTGTGCCATGGTCGGAAGCCGCAGCGGAAGTCATTCCTGCCATGTCGGTCTCGCCCGGCAATATCTCGGTGCCGCGTGGTGCCGCGCTCGATCTGCGGGCCGAGCTGCGCGGATTTACCAACGGCAACGCCGTGGCCGTGATCCTTCCCGACAGCGCCACCGAATGGGCGCGCATTCCGATGGTGCGCGACTCGACCGCGTCGGGATATGTCACCCGTCTCTTCGACATTGCGCGCAACACCCAGTACTACATCGAGGCCGACGGCATCCGCTCGCCCGTCTATCGGATCACGGTGACGGATCTGCCCACCGTTCGTCTGCTTGGTCTCGAGTTGCGCTACCCGGCTTATACGGGACTCAAGCCCGAGAAGATCGACAACGGTGGCGATGTGGTGGCCGTGACCGGCACCACCGCACTCCTGACGATCACGTCGACGCTGCCGGTCAAGGGTGGCGCACTGCACTTTGACGACGGGACGAGCGTGCCGCTGGCGCTCACCGCCGACGGCCAGTTGACCGGGTCCTTCCGCGTGGCGCACGACGGCTTCTACCGAGTCGATCTCACCGGGGCGGATGGCGCGTCGGTGCCGGGCACCGTCCAGCATTCGGTCGAAGCCCTCGTCGATCATCCGCCGATCGTGCGGATCGAGAAGCCGGGACGCGACACGCGCGTGGCCTCGGTGGAAGAGGTGCCGATCGCGCTCCGCGCCACCGACGACTATGGCGTGCGCGGCATCGAATTGCATTTCAACGTCAATGGTGGCGCTGACCACGCCATCGTGCTCACCGACTCGGTCCACGGCGCCAGCACCGATGTGCGCACCGCGCACACCGTGTTCCTCGAGGACTTCGCGCTCAAGCCTGGCGATCTGGTAGCCTATCACGCCGTCGCGCGCGATGGCGCGGGGCACACGGCGTCAAGCGACATCTACTTCATGGAAGTGCGCGCCTACGGCAAGAACTACCATCAATCCGACGATGACGGCGGTGGTGGTGGCGGCGGAGGCGGTGGTGGCGGCCAGAACCCCGGCAAGCTCACCGAACGCGAGCGGCAGATCATTGTGGGCACGTTCAACTGGCAGCGCGATAGTGCCACGACGACCGATCGAGAACGCCGCGAGAACGCCACGACACTGGCGATTGCGCAGGGCAAGCTCCGCGACGATGCGTCCAAGCTTGCCACGCAGATCCAGTCACGCGATGTGGCGGCCGAGGATTCGCAGTTTGTGACGATCAAGTCGGCGCTCGACACGGCGGTCATCGCGATGAATGGCGCCGAGAACGGCCTTGGCAAGCATGTGATTGGCGAAGCACTCGCGCCGGAGCAGCGGGCGCTCCAGATGCTCCAGCGCGCCGAAGAGGCCTATCGCGACGTGACGATTGCGCAGCAGCAGCAGGGTGGCGGCGGTGGTGGGGGCGGCGGGCAGCAGGACTCGCAGGATCTGGCCGATCTGTTCGATCTGCAGACCGACAAGCTCAAGAACCAATATGAGGCGGTACAGCAGCAGAGCAGTGCTGAGCAACAACAGCAGCAGGCGGTCGATTCTACCGCGGAGCGGCTGAAGCAGATTGCGTCACGCCTGGAAGAGGCCAACCAGCGGGCGCAGCGTGCCGCCGATTCGCTTCGCCAACGGATGCCGCAATCGCAGAGTGGCGGCGGCGGTGGGGGCGGGCAGAGTGGTCAAAGCGGCCAGGGTCAGAAAGGTGCGCAGAGCCTGACTCGGCAGAACAGCCAGCAGCAACCTCAATCCACGAGCGGTGGTGCGACCGGCAGCCAGCAACGGCAGCTCGCCGCCCAGGTAGACAGCGAAGCGCATCGTCTGGAGCGGTTGTCCCGCGAGCAGAACAAACCCGACCTGGCGCAGACCGCACAGCAGCTGCAGCAGGCGGCGGATCAGATGCGGCAGGCAGCGGCAGGTGCGACCGGGCAGGGACGCCAGGCGCTGAGCCAGTTGCAGTCTGCCGCGCACGACCTGGCCGACGCCGGTAGCGCGGCGGCCACGCAGGGCGCGCAGGCGCTGGCACAGCGCGCGCAGCAGCTTGGTGCGCAGCAGGAGCAGATCGCGCGCGATGTGTCTCACCTGGCGGATGCGACCGGTACCGATCGCGACAACCGCGCCCGCGATATTGCGACGCGCAAGGACTCGCTCTCGGCCGGCGTGCAACAGCTGCAGAACGATGCGCAACGCGTCGCGGCCGAGATGCGCCAGACCACACCCGCGGCGGCCAATGCCGTGAAGGGTGCTGCGAACGACATTCGCGACAAGGACCTAGTGCGCAACATCGACTGGTCGCGTTCGATGCTCGGCAGCAGCAATGTGTCGCCCGAGTATCAGCGCACCATCGAGGGCGATATCACCGATGGCCTCAACGGTGTGGCCCATGAGCTCGGCGCGGCGGCTGGGCAAGGCACGCAGCAACAGCGTGATCAGCAGGCGCAGAACACGGCACTGAGCCAGGCGCGGGATCTGGTCAAGGAGTTCGAATCGCTCGCGCAACGCGACAGTGCGCGTGACGGATCGGGCGCGGCGAACGGGAGTCGCCAAAGCCAGCAAGGCACGCAGGCTGGTCAGCAGGGGCGCGGGCAACAGGGTCAGCAAGGACAACAGGGCCAGGGGCAACAGGGTCAGCAAGGCCAGCAGGGGCGCGGGCAACAGGGTCAGCAAGGACAACAGGGCCAGCAAGGACAAGGTCAGCAAGGGCAGGGGCAACAGGGTCAAGGACAGCAGGGCCAAGGTCAACAGGGCCAAGGCCAGCAAGGCCAACAAGGACAGGGCCAGCAGGGCCAAGGGCAGCAGGGCCAAGGGCAGCAAGGACAAGGTCAGCAGGGCCAAGGTCGTGGGCAGGGCCAGCAAGGACAACAGGGACAAGGGCGTGGTCAGGGACAGCAGGGGCAAGGTCAGCAGGGCGGCCAGGGGCAACAGGGTGCCGGCCGTCAGGGGCAGGCTCAGGGCGGCAGCATGACCGCACCGGGCGGTGCGAGCAGCTCGGCCACGGAAATGGATCCGCGCCAGCTGGGTCGCGAAGTTGGTGTGCGCCGCGAAGAAGCGGAATCGCTGCGCGGCAATCTCGCGCGGCAGGGTGTCAACGTGGCGCCGCTCGATCACGTGATCGACGAGATGAAGCAACTCGAGCGCGCGGGAAGCAACGATCACGGCAAGACCGATCAGTTGCAGGCGGCGGTCGTCGCGGGACTCAAGTCGTTCGAATTCGATCTCTGGCGTCACTACAATGTCGGCGCGGGCAATCAGCCGGCGCTCGGATCGGCGGGTGACGTGCCGGAATATCGTTCGCTCGTGGAAGAGTACTATCGCTCGCTCGCGCGGCCCGCGCCGGTCATCAAGCCGCCGCAGTGACGCACCGGTAACACAGTCCACCGCGCGACCCCGGCGTCGCATTTCCGCGACGCCGGTGCGCTACGGATGGCACTCCGCTTGCCCTCGCGCTGGATCGGGAATTGCGTAATGTCCCCGGTCCATGGCTGCCACAACCACACAGACCTCGACCGACGCGCTCTGGCGCAAGCTTCGCGATACCGGCGACGCGGAAGCGCGCCGCGAATTGCTCGCACGCTTTATCGGGCTGGCGCACCACGCGGCGCGCGAAGTCGCTCCGCGCGTGCGCGATGCGATCTCCCTCGAGGAGCTCGTCTCCGCGGGTTCGGTGGGCCTGGTGCAGGCGATGGCGGGATTCGACGTCGAACGCGGCCTCGCGTTCTCCACCTACGCCATGCGCCGCATCCGCGGCGCGATTCTCGACGAATTGCGCGCCCGCGATCCACTGTCCCGCACCGACCGCGCGCATGTCCGCCAGCTCGAACAGGCAATCGCGCAACTCGAACAGAAGGTCGGTCGTGCACCCAGCTCGGGTGAGGTCGCCACGCACATCGGTGTCAGCCGTGAAACGCTCTTCCAGTGGCGCGAGCGCCTGGCGCACAGCATTCCGCTCGATGCCAGCAGTCCCGAGGGGCGCACCGTGTCCGACTCGATTCCGGGCGACGGCGAACAGTTGCTCGACCATTCGGTGGAGCACGCCGAGCGCCGGGAGTTCATCGAACGCGCGCTGAACGACCTGCCAAGCCGTGAGCGGCATGTGGTCTCGCGCTCGTATCTCGACGAGCGGCCGCTGCGGGAGATCGCCGCCGAGATGGGTGTGACCG
This sequence comes from Gemmatimonadales bacterium, assembly GCA_036267775.1. Classification (GTDB taxonomy): domain Bacteria; phylum Gemmatimonadota; class Gemmatimonadetes; order Gemmatimonadales; family GWC2-71-9; genus Palsa-1233. The sequence goes on along the minus strand of DATAVM010000168.1, from coordinate 13,266 downwards.
AGTCGCGGGTCTGCCAGCTCCGGGCGCAGGCGTTGGCCAAGCTGCGCCGGGTGTCCCGCCTGGAGCTGGTCCACGAATAGCGCGCCGCAGGCCCCTTCTGCCGCCCCAAGTCCCGCCACCGCTGCCTGTTGAGACTCCGTTGATCTGCCGCCCTTAGATTCCGGCACCGTGGAATCATGCTGCGAGGGGCGTTCATGCGTGCCGCGTTCCAGGAAATCGTTGATTATGCAGGGCTCTTCCCGCCGGCCTCCTGTTCGATGGAGGACGCCGTTCAGAATTACGACAGCTACCTCCGGTCGGCCGACCGCTGGATGCTGGGGCGTTTTGTGGTTGCCGCGAGCCGTCTGGAGGAACTGGGCGCGGCCGTTGCGGCTCGCGACATGCACGTCGATCCCGCGGAACCGTGGCGGCTCTCCGCGGTCATGGGCGCTCATGTGCCCAACGAGATGGCCCGCATTACCGCCTTCCACCGAGAGTGGCAGCGCCGCGGTGTCGTCGTCGACGCGGTCGAAATCAAGGTGACCTCGGTGGGGCAGGTGACCACGCTGGGCGAGCAGATTCCCCATACACTGCAGCGCTACTTCGAAGTGCCCCACCAGGGGCCGTATGGTCCGCTCGTGGCCGCGATCGGTGCGATCGGCGGCTTTGCCAAGGTGCGCACCGGCGGCACCACGCCCGAGGCGTTTCCCGCCGCACGTACCGTCGCCGAATTCATTGCCGCCGCGGTCGAGCATCGCGTGGCATTCAAGGCGACCGCCGGATTGCACCATCCCTTTGGCGGGAGCTACCCGCTCACCTACGCGCATGGTGCGCCGCGGCATGCAATGTTCGGCTTTGTGAATCTCCTGCTCGCCACCGCCGCGCTGCGCCGTGGCGCTACGCTCGCGGAGGCCGCTGCGATGCTCGGCGAACAGGACAACGGCGCGTTCCGCCAGGACATCGCCACGATCACCTGGCGCGGCGAGCACTTTACCGTCGCGGAACTCACGGCAACCCGCCAGGAATATTTCACCGCATTTGGCTCCTGCTCCTTTCGCGAGCCCGTCGACGAACTTGGCCTCGGAGCGACCGCGTGACCCAACGCGACCGCACGCACGACCCCGTTCGACGGAGCTGGGTCGCCAGCGCCAACGGGCATCGCGATTTTCCGATTCAGAACTTGCCGTTTGCCGTGGTGCGCGATGGCAACGCCGACGTGCTCGCCGTCGCGATTGGTGACGAGGCCCTGCTGCTCAACCGCGCGATTGCCACCGGCTGGGGCGCCGATCTCGCGCCCGCCGTGCGCGACGCGCTCCGCGTCGGCCCGCTCAACGCGTTCGCGCAATGCCCGCCCGCGACGTGGACCGCCGTGCGACGCGCCTTGAGCGATGCACTCAGCGACGATGCCCACGCCACCGCGCTGCGCCCGGCACTGGCGCCGATCACGTCGCTCGAGTTCCTGTTGCCATTTCACGTTGGCGATTACACCGACTTCTACGCGTCGATGCATCATGCGAGCAATGTCGGCGCCATGTTTCGCCCCGACAACCCGCTGCTCCCCAACTACAAGTGGGTGCCGATCGGCTATCATGGTCGTGCATCGTCGATCGTCGTGTCCGGCACGCCGGTGCGGCGCCCCACCGGACAGATCAAGCCGCCCGATGCGGCTGACCCGATCATGGCACCAACGCGTTCACTCGACTACGAACTGGAGCTCGCCCTCTTTCTCGGCGGCCACAACGCCATCGGCAGCACCGTCCCAATCGCGTCGGCAGGCGAGCGGCTCTTTGGCATCTGCCTGCTCAACGACTGGTCTGCGCGCGATGTGCAGTCATGGGAGTATCAGCCGCTCGGTCCATTTCTCGCCAAGAACTTTGCGTCAACGATTTCGCCGTGGGTGGTCACGTCCGACGCGTTGATTCCTTTTCGTGTCGCCATGCCCGCGCGTCCCGAGGGTGACCCGGCGCCGCTGCCGTATCTCACGCTCGCGGATGACACCACGTTTAGCATCGAACTCGAGGTATCGCTCGCCACCCGCAAGATGCGCGACGAGCAGGCTCAGCCCGTGACGCTGAGCCACGTGCAGTACGCGACCGCGATGTACTGGACGCCGGCGCAATTGATTGCCCATCACGGCAGCAACGGCTGCAACCTGTCCGCTGGTGATCTTCTGGGCACCGGCACCATCTCAGGGGCCGCGGCCGAGTCGCGCGGTTGCCTCCTTGAACTCACGCGGCGCGGCGCCGAACCGCTGCAACTGCCTGACGGCGAATTCCGCGGCTTTCTCGCGGATGGCGACGAGGTGACCTTTCGCGGGCGATGTGAAGCCCCCGGCACGGTCGCGATCGGCCTGGGACAGTGTCGCGGAGTGATCGCACCGGCATGACTCGCTCGACCGAAGTGGTGATCTCCCATCTTGAGATGACCACACCTCCTGCGGCAAACACGCCGGCGGGCCCGGACGGCGCAGCGGTGCAGCAGGAGACTGGTCCGCAGGCAGCGGCACTGGCAGGCTGGCTCTACCGCACTGTTGGCGCGGACTGGCATTGGCGCGACCGCCTCGCCTGGTCCGACGCGCAATGGCAGGAAGACCTGGACCGCGCAGGCTCCGAGCTGTGGACCGCCCGGCAGAACGGTGCCATTGCCGGATACTTTGAATTGGTGCGCCATGACGCCGATGTGGACATCAAATATTTCGGTCTTCTCCCTGACGCGATTGGCCGCGGTATCGGGCGCTGGCTCCTGAGCGTGGCGATCGAACGCGCCTGGGCGCTCGGGCCGGGGAAGGTGACTGTGAATACCTGCACGCTCGACAGTCCGCGAGCGCTGCCCAACTATCTCGCGCGCGGCTTTCGCGTGGTGCGCCGTGAACACGAACTGCGGGAGCTGCCGGCGTGAACCTGGCTGACCTCAGGCGCGAATACACCCGGGCGACGCTCGACGAGGCACACACCGCGTCCGATCCACTTGAACAGTTCCGGCGCTGGCTCGACGACGCCGAACGGAGCGAAGTGCGCGAGCCGACCGCCATGACGCTCGCCACGGCCAACGCTGCCGGCGAGCCGAGTGCGCGGATTGTGCTGCTCAAGGGACTCGACCAGCACGGGTTTGTCTTTTTCACGGACTATCGCTCCCGCAAAGGGCGCGAGCTCGATGCCAATCCGCACGCGGCGCTGGTCTTCTTCTGGAGTGAGCTCGAGCGGCAGATTCGTGTCACCGGGCGGGTGCAGCGCCTCGCGGCGGCCGATTCGTGGGCATATTTCAAGACGCGCCCCGAAGGGTCGCGGATCGGGGCCTGGGCATCGCGGCAGAGCAGTGTGATCGCCGATCGCTCGGTGATCGAAGCCGAGGTGGCGGAAGTGACGTCGCGCTACGCCGGTCAGGAGATTCCGCTGCCGCCGCACTGGGGCGGTTACGGGCTCATGCCCGAGGAGCTGGAGTTCTGGCAGGGGCGTGCCAGTCGTCTGCACGATCGCATCCAATACACTCGCACCGAGGATCACGAATGGCGTCGCGTTCGGCTCTCCCCGTAGTTGCCGCTGGGCTGGTGTGGTCGGCACTGATGCCGGCAGCGCTCGTTGCGCAGCAAGACACCGCGCGCTTTCATCTCGACATTCCCTCGATCATGAAGGGCAGCGAGACCGTTGGCCGCGAGCCGACGAGCATTCAATGGACCAACGATTCCAAGTGGATCTACTTCCAGTGGCTTCCGGCCGGCAGCGATTGGCGAGCGCCTCTCGCCAACTATCGCGTGCGCGCTGAATCGGGCGCCAAGCCGGAGCGGATCACGCGCGCGCAACTCGACTCGGCCGCTGACGCGTTTGTCACCGGCCCGATCACGCACGACGGCAAGTGGCGAGTACTCTCCGAGCAGGGCGACCTCTGGCTCCAGGACATGAGCAACGGCCAGCGCCGCCGCCTCACCAGCACCGCGCAGACCGAGCTGGCCCTGGGTTGGTCGTCCGATGCATCGAAGATCTTCTATCGCGTGACCGACGCGGTCTTCTCATTGCGTCTGGCCGACGGGTACATCGAGCAGCTCGCCGACATCCGGGCCGCGCCGACCGCGGCGAACGGCGCCGAAGCCGTTGCGGCCACCGGCGGGCGTGGCGGCGGCGGACGTGGTGCTGGCGGTTTTGCCGGCGGTCGCGGTCAGGCTGCCGCGGGCAACGGCACCTCAGCACAGCAGGAGGCGATGGCGCGCGATCAGCGTGAGCTCTTCCAGGTGCTCAAGGATCGTGCAATCGCCGATTCACTCGGCGGCGGTGGACGTGGCGGGCGTGGTGGCGGAGGCGGCGGTGGTGGTCGCGGCGGACGCGGCGGTGGCGGAGGTCGCGGTGCTGGGGGCGCCGGTAGCGCGAACGGCATTGCGACCTTCACGCTGGCCGCCAATGAACAGCTGCGCAACATGTGGGTGTCACCCCGCGGAACCGAATTGCTCTTCACCGCCGGCACCAACGCCGCGACCACGCCGACCGAAGTGCCGATGTGGATTACGGCGAATGGCTATGTCAGCGAACAGCAGGGTCGCACGAATGTTGGCGACGCGCAGGGCCATCAGCGCATCGGCGTGCTCAACTTCCGCACCGGTCGCGTGAACTGGCTCGACCCGCTGGCGAATGACACGAGCGGCGTCTATGCGCGCCTCTCCTCGTACGGCTGGAACGACGACGGATCGGCCGCAGTCATCGTGGCGGAAACGGGAAGCTACAAGACGCGGATCATCTCGCGTCTCGATGCCGACTCCACGCGCCTGGTGCCGATCGAAACGCAGCACGATTCCGCCTGGATTGGCGGCCCGTGCGAGAATTGTGGTGGATGGCTGCCGGCAGGCCAGGGCTTCTGGTGGGTGAGCGAAGCCGATGGCTATGCCCACATCTACACCATGCACCCCGATGGCTCCGCCAAGCGGCAACTCACCACGGGCAAGTGGGAAGTGTTGCGCGCGCAGCTGAGTCCCGATCGCACGCACTTTGAGCTGACGTCAAATGAAGGCTCACCATACGAGCAGCACTTCTGGACGATGGCGCTCGACGGCAGCGCGCGCACGCGCATGACGGCACGCCCCGGCGGGCATCAGGTCACGGTCTCGCCCGATGGCACCATGCTGGCCGACATCTTCTCCTATACCAATGAGCCGCCGGAACTTTACGTGCAGCCCGCCAAGGCGATGGCGGCGGCCTGGCGCGTGACGACCTCACCCACCGCGGCGTGGCGCGCGTTCAAGTGGCTCGATCCGGAAATCATCGAGATCACCGCGAGCGACGGCGCCAAGGTGCCGGCGCACATCTATCGCCCTGAGCAGATGGGCGCCAAGTCGAATGGTGCGGCGGTGCTCTTTGTGCACGGCGCGGGCTACCTGCAGAATGTCTGGCGGATCTGGTCGAGTTCGTATTATCGCGAGTACCAGTTCAATCAGCTGCTGGCCTCCAAGGGATATGTCGTCCTCGACCTCGATTACCGCGGCTCCGCGGGCTATGGCCGCGACTGGCGCACCGCGATCTATCGCCACATGGGCGGGCGCGATCTCGACGACTATGTCGATGCGTCCAAATGGGTCACCGCCAAGTACGGCATCGGCCCGCAGCACATCGGCATCTACGGCGGGTCGTACGGCGGCTTCATGACGCTGATGGCGCTCTTTACCAAGCAGCAGTATTTCGGCGCCGGCGCCGCGCTGCGTCCGGTCAGTGACTGGGCGCATTACAACCACGGCTACACGGCGGAGATTCTCAATCAGCCGCAGGACGACAGCATCGCCTATCACGTGTCGTCGCCGATCTTCTTTGCCGACGGCCTCCGCGCGCCGCTGCTTATCGCACACGGCATGGTCGACACCAACGTGGAATTCGAAGACACGGTCATGCTGATGCAGCGCCTGATCGAACTCGGCAAGACCAACTGGTGGGTGGCGGCGTATCCGGTGGAGGACCACGGTTTCACGCGCCCCGACTCGTGGAGCGACGAATACCGTCGCATTCTCGAACTCTTCGACACCTGGTTGCCGCGCGGTGCGCCGGGAAAGCGCGCGGGTGGCTGACGGACCGCGCGCTGAGCATGCCGGGGCGCGGCTTGCCGCGGTAGGAGGTGTCGTCAACGCCGCGCTCGCGCTGATCAAGGGCGTGGCCGGCGTGATGGGACACTCCAGTGCGCTGGTGGCCGATGCGGTCGATTCGGCCACGGATGTCGTGGGCTCGCTGGTCACATGGACCGGGCTGCATCTCGCATCCCGGTCCGCGGATTATGAACATCCCTATGGCCATGGGAAGGCGGAGCAGCTGTCCGCCGCGGTCGTCGGCCTCATGCTGTGCGGTGCGGCGGTCGGCATCGTCGTCAAGGCGGCGCAGGAACTCACCACGCCGCATGAATTGCCGGCGGTGTTCACGCTCGCCGTGCTGGTCGTGGTCGTGTGCGTCAAGACCGTGCTCGCGCGCACCGTGTTGCGCGTGGCGCGGGAAGCCGGCAGCGGTGCTGCGGAAGCCGACGCATGGCATCATCACGCCGATGCGCTCACGTCCGGTGCGGCGTTCGTGGGCATTTCCGCCGCTCTGATTGGCGGACCGAGCTGGGCGTGGTGCGATGGGGCCGCGGCCGTTGCCGCATCGTTGATCGTCTTCTTCAACGGTGTCCGCATCCTGCGGCCCGCCATTCACGAATTGATGGATGGCATTCCCGACGCAGCGTTCATCTCGCGTGTCGCAACCGCGGCGGGTGCGGTGGCCGGTGTGCGGATGATCGAAGATCTCAAGGCGCGCAAGGTCGGCACGCGGTACTTCATCGATCTGCATGTGCAGGCAGATCCCACCATGCCGCTCCTGGATGCGCATGTGCTGGGCGGGCGCGTCAAGACCGCCATTCGGGCGGCGATGCCGTCGGTGGAAGACGTGCTGGTGCACATGGAGCCCTACGGCGCGGGGCCCGGCACGCCGCCGGATGGTTCGTGACGCTCGCCGCGCGGGTCGCGGCTGCGTTCGCAGCACTCGCACCGCCGGGGACCGCTCTGGTCGCGGTCTCGGGCGGCCCTGACTCCCTCGCTCTCCTCGATATCCTGCATCGCGAGGTCGCTGCACACGGGCGAGCGCTCGCGGTCGGGCATGTCGATCATGGCATTTCCACGGACAGTGCCGCGGTGGCCGCCCGCGTAGCGCATGAGGCGGCGACTCGCTCGCTGCCTTTTTTTGCGCGCCGCCTCGAGCTGGGCGCGGGCGCCAGCGAGACCGCAGCCCGCAAGGCCCGCAGGACCGCGCTCAAGGAACTCGCCGGCGACGCTGGTGCCAGCAGCATTGTGCTCGGCCACCACGCGGACGATCAGGCCGAGACAGTGTTGCTACGGATGCTCCGCGGCAGCGGCCCTGCCGGTCTGGCGGGAATGGCGACTCAGCGCGGTCTGTGGGTCCGCCCACTCCTCGGCGAACGCCGCGCGGCGCTCAGCGCTTGGCTCGCGGAGCGGGGGATTACGCCTTGGACCGACCCGGCCAACAGCGATCCGCGGCATCTTCGTTCCTGGCTCCGGACCGCGGTCATTCCGGTGCTCGCCGCACGGCTGCCGGACTTGACCGAAAAGCTCCTCAGCGCGGCCGGCCAGGCCGCAGAGGCGCGACGAGCGTGGAATGCGATCCCGGGATTGCTCCCGGCGCTGGAATTCCAGGCGGCAAATGCGACGATTTCCGTTGCTGCGGCCCCGCTCTCGGGATATCGTTCGGAGGTGCGGCACGCCGTTCTGGCCGGACTCGCCCGCCATTTTGGGGTGGCACTCGGGGCCCGCCGCTTGCAGATGATCGACCGACTCTTTGAGATCGACGGAAAAGCGCCGCGAGTGCGGGTAGCGGGCAATCTCGAGGTGGAACTCACGCGAGGCCGGCTGGTGTTTTATCGACCGGTGAGCGTCATGCTGGAGCCGGTCGCACTTGGCCTCGGCGATACGCTGTTTGGCGAGGCAAGGTTTGCGGTCCGTAGTGGGTTCGCGGGTACGGCGAGCCGTGGTGGCTGGACGACGTGGCTGGAACCCGCGGAATACGCGGTGCGGCCGTGGCAGGCGGGCGACCGGATTCGTCCCCTCGGTGGCAGCGGAGCGCGCCCCGTGGGAGTGCTCTTTCGGGAGACGGGAATCGCACCGCACGCTCGTGCTGGTTGGCCGGTAGTGGTGGCGAAGGTGGATGCAACGATCATCTGGGTGCCGGGCATCTGTCGAGCAGAGGCCAGGCGACCCGGAGACGGAACCGAGGCCTGGCATGTCGAGTGTGCTATCGCCGGAAATGAAGCGCCGAGCGGGCGGCCGTGATATCCGCGTCGTCTATGACGAGGCGACGATCGCAGCCCGCGTGCACGTCCTGGGCGCCGAGATCACGGCGGCGTACCCGGATGGCGACGTGCTGGTGCTGGGTCTGCTCAAGGGAAGCTTTATCTTTCTGAGCGACCTGGTGCGCCAGATCAACCGGCCGCTGCATCTCGATTTTCTGGTGGTGAGTTCGTACGGTGCGGGCACGGTGTCGAGCGGCAATGTGCAGCTGCTCTACGACGCCGCGACGCCGTTGGAAGGCAAGCACCTGCTGATCGTGGAAGACATCATCGACAGCGGCCGGACCATGCAGCGGATGCTCGCACTGCTACGCACGCGTAACCCGGCGTCGCTGGCGGTGTGCGCTTTGCTGGACAAACAACTGCTGGCTGACCCGATTCCCGAAGTGCGCTGGGTCGGGTTCCCGGCGCCTCCTGCGTTCCTCGTGGGCTACGGCCTCGATCACGCGGAGGACTACCGTCATCTCCCGTTTATTGGTGATTTGAACTGATGCCTGATCGTCCAACGTCCCGTCCTCCGTCCAACGGTGTCGGAGCCTACAGCCGCCAGATCGCGATGTGGGTGCTGATGATCCTGATCGCCGTGGCCGGCGTCCGCTATCTCCTGAGCGCCAAGCCGCCCAGCGAATTCAACTACACCGATTTCTCGCACCAGCTCGATTCGCTCAATGTGGCGTCGGTGGCGATCGTGGATGGCAAGGAGATCACCGGTGAGTTCCGCTCGCCGGTGGTGGTCGACCAGCATCCGGTGAAGTCGTTCACCGTGCTGCTGCCGGTGGCCAATTCGGAAGCCGTGCTCGACCGCATGGAGAAGGCGGGTGTCAATATCACCGCCAAGGAGCCCAAGGGTTCGCTCCTGATGCTCGCGATCGAAGCGCTGCCCTGGGTGCTGATGTTCGTGCTCTGGTGGTTCCTCTTCCGGCAGATGCAGGCCGGCGGCAATCGTGCCTTTGCCTTTGGCAAGTCCAAGGCAAAGCTCCTCACCGGCGACACGCCCAAGATCACCTTTGCCGACGTGGCCGGCGCGGATGAAGCCAAGGTCGAACTCGAGGAAGTGATCGAGTTCCTCAAGGATCCGCAGAAGTTCACGCGGCTTGGTGGCCGGCTTCCCAAGGGTGCACTGCTGGTGGGCCCGCCGGGTACCGGCAAGACGCTGCTCGCCAAGGCTGTCGCGGGCGAAGCGGGGCGGCCGTTCTTCTCCATGTCGGGTTCCGACTTTGTCGAAATGTTTGTCGGCGTCGGCGCATCGCGTGTGCGCGATCTCTTCGAGCAGGGCAAGTCGCACGCACCGTGCATCATCTTCATCGACGAAATCGACGCAGTCGGGCGCCATCGCGGCGCCGGGCTCGGTGGTGGCCACGATGAGCGCGAGCAGACGCTCAATCAGTTGCTGGTGGAGATGGACGGCTTCGAGTCGAATGACGGCGTGATCCTCATTGCCGCCACCAATCGCCCCGATGTGCTCGATCCGGCGCTGCTGCGCCCCGGACGCTTTGACCGCCAGATCGTGGTCGACGCGCCTGACGTGCGCGGTCGCGAAGGCATTCTCCGTGTCCACACTCGCAAGATCCCGCTCGGCACCGACGTGCAGCTGGCAACGATCGCGCGCGGCACGCCGGGTATGGCCGGCGCGGATCTGGCGAACCTGGTCAACGAGGCGGCACTCCTCGCGGCGCGTCGCAACAAGACCGCCGTCGACATGGCCGACCTCGAAGAGGCCAAGGACAAGGTGATGCTCGGCGTGGAGCGCCGCTCACTGGTGCTCACCGACGAAGAGAAGCGGCTGACGGCGTATCACGAAGCCGGTCACGCGGTGGTCGGCATCCGCACCCCCGGCAGCGACCCCGTCCACAAGGTCACGATCATCCCGCGCGGCCGCGCCCTCGGCATCACTGCGTCCTTGCCGGAAACCGATCGGCACAACTACACCCGCGAATGGTTGATCGGCTCGCTCGCAATGGCGTTCGGCGGCCGTGCGGCCGAAGAGATTGTTTTTGGCAAGGAAGTGGTGACCACGGGCGCCGGTGGGGACATCGAACGCGCGACGATGCTGGCGCGCCGGATGGTGACGCAATACGGCATGAGTGAGCTGATCGGTCTCATGTCCGTCGGCGAGCGCGAGCAGGAAGTCTTCCTCGGCCGCGAATTTGGCTCGCGGCGCGAGACGTCGGAGCAGACGGCGCAGATGGTCGACAGCGAGATCAAGCGCTTCCTCGATGAGGCCTATGTCACCGCGCTGCGCGTGATCAACGAGAACCGCGATCTGCTGGAGCGCATTGCCGTCGCACTGCTCGAGCGCGAGACGCTCGATCGCGAGGACATCGAGCTGCTGGCCAAGGGCCTGCCGCTGCCGCCGCGCGCCAATGTGCCGCCTTCGAATTCTCCGCCGCCGGCCATTCCGGTGGGTCGCAGCGACGCCGCACCGGTCCGCACCCCGCTCTTTGGAGCACCGCCCGCCGAACCTGCCGGCGCGTGATCGTCACTCCGTTGTCGGATCGCGGTACTGCCGCGGTCCGTGAGGTCCTTCTCTCGCATGGTTGGGAAGGGGACCTCGCTCTACTCGCCGCCGGTGGCCTTGCCACCGGCGGTTTTCACGTCACGGGTCTTGCCACCAACACCATCGAAGCCATGCTTTCCGTCGCCGGGCGCCTGGGACTCGAGCTCGTCACCGGCGACGACTGGATCATCCTCGCGGGCGCGCGCTCGCGCCTGGGCGCCTTTGCGCGCCCGTGGCTGCAACCCGAGCCGGTACAGGAGCTCGCCATGGCCATCGGCATGGCGCTCCCGGCCGAAGCACCGCGCGCCTGGCGACACGCGCGCGGAACGCTCTCGCTTGACGGCCCGGTAGTGGTCGGCGTGCTCAACGTGACGCCGGATTCTTTCTCCGATGGCGGTCAGACGCGGACGGTGGCCGAAGCGTTGGCGCATGTCGTCGAGCTGGTGGACGGTGGCGCGGCGGTGGTGGATGTGGGGAGCGAGTCGACGCGTCCGGGTGCCGCACCGCTCGACCCGGCGGAAGAACTGACGCGCGGGCTTCCGGTGATCGAGGCGATCGTGCGGGAATATCCGGCGCTCGTGCTTTCGGTTGACACCGTGCGGAGCGAGACCGCGCGCGCCGCGCTTGATGCGGGGGTTGCGATCGTGAACGACGTTACCGCCGGACGGCATGATCCGGCGTTGCTTGCGGTTGCCGCGGCGAATGATGCCGGCGTGGTGCTGTCACATTCGCGCGGCGCACTCGGCCGCCTCGCGTCGTACGATGCGGCAGAGTACGGTGCGGACGTCGTTGGCGTGGTGGCCGGCGAGGTCGCAGCGGCCGTGGCGAACGCGGGCGCTGCGGGTGTTGCGGCGGACGCGATTGTGATTGATCCCGGCTTTGGTTTTGGCAAGCGTCCCGAGCAGAACTTTCGACTGCTGGCCGGACTTGACGCCTTCGTGGCGATGGGGAAGCCCGTGCTGGTCGGTGTCTCGCGCAAGCGCTTTCTCGGTGAGGTCACCGGGCGCGGGCTCGATGATCGCGACCGTGCCACGGCGGCCGCGTGCGCGCTTGCCTACAGTCGTGGCGCCCGGCTTTTTCGCGTGCACAATCCCGAGGCCGTGCGCGACGCGCTCAAGGTGGCGGCCGCCGTGGAGCGCGCCAGCGCATGACGGACCATCGGCCGCCGTATCGCGCTGCAGCGATCGCGGCGGTCGCAGTGCTCGCGGTGTATCTCGTCACGCTCGCCCCAACGGTCACCTTCTGGGATGCAGGTGAGTTCATTGCCGCCGCCAGGACCCTGGGGATTCCGCATCCACCGGGCACGCCGCTGTTTGTGCTGATGGCGCATGTGTGGGGCGTCATTTTCCCGATTGGCAGCTATGCGTGGCGGCAGAACCTCCTGAGCGCGATCCTCGCGGCCACCGCCGCGGGCTGCTGGTTCCTGGTCGCCAACGACGCGGTGGTGCGCCAGCACAGCGATGTCGACAGTGAGTCACGCAGAGCATTCGGCATTGGCACGGGTGCGGCCGCCGCCGCGCTAACAGCGTTCGGATTCACCACGTGGCAGAACGCCACCGAGACCGAAGTCTACTCGGCCGCGATGTGTACCATCGCGCTGGCGGCGTGGCTCACGCTGCGGTGGCGCGCCACGCGTGACGAATCCCGCAGCGCCCGCCTTCTGCTCGTCATTCTCTTTCTCGGCGCGATTTCGGTGGCCATTCATCTGATGGCGTTGCTGGTGGGGCCGGCAGTGATCATGGCGATGATGCTCGAGTTGCGGGCGAACCCCCACGCAGAGCGCGCCCGACGGCAACAGGACTGGGCACGCCTGTGGCTCCTTGGTGCCGCATGGTTGCTGCTGATCGCCATCGGCCTGGGCAGCGGCTCACTCACGATCATCACCCTGGTGCTCGCACTGGCTGCAGCAGGGCTCGCGGTCCGGCGCCGGCAGATGGCGTTCGTGATCGTGGCGTTCGCTATCGTGGCGATTGGCGTGTCGCCCTACCTCTTTCTGCTGTTGCGCGCGCGGCAAGGCCCGTGGCTCAACGAGGCGAACCCCGCCACCTGGCATGCCCTGCTCGACGTCATCCGGCGCGCGCAATATCCGGTGCGGACGCCGCTCGACGATCCCACTGTCTTCCATGGTGCCGGCAATCCGGGTCGCTCGATCACCATCCTTGGCTACCAGCTCGCCAACTACGGCCAGTACTTCGACTGGCAGTGGGCGCGCTCGATCGGTGCGCCGTGGCGTGCGTCACCATGGCGCCTGCTGATCACGCTGCTCATGGCGACCGTCGGCGTGCATGGTGCTTTTGCGCAGAAGAGCGGCGACCGGACGAGCTTTGCGCTCGTCGCCGGACTCTTTGCCATCACCGGGATCGGCTTGGTCCTCTACATGAACTTCAAGCCCGGTCCCGCCATTGGCTGGGAGCACTGGTCCGATTTGGCCCAGCATGAAGTGCGCGACCGCGACTACTTCTTTGTCGGCAGTTTTGTGGCGTGGGGCATCT
>DATAVM010000167.1:0-2688 GCA_036267775.1 Gemmatimonadales bacterium | reverse complement strand
GAGCGGTCCCGATACAAAGCCGCTGATCGCCGCGATTCTTGGCGGCGCGAGCAGCGATGCGTGATCGGTCCAGGACAGCGCCGGATCGTTCAGCGTTCCACGAAAGGCCGATTCGAAATAGTCATTGCCTCGGCAACTGCTCAACGCCGTCTGCGCGCCCGCAAAACCGCCGCGCGACGGGTCCGACGTGGTCGTGGCAACGCTGGCGCCGCAGATCGCATCCGGCGGCAGATCGATACCCGTGAGTGGCAGTCCATCCAGCACCGTCCCGTTCTGATCGGTCGGAGCACCGAGTGCGGAGATGCCGCCGTCCGTCACAAGAAGTCCGGGAACGAGAGCAAGCATCGAGTCGATCCTGGACGGATCGTGGAGAAAATCGCGGCTGTTGATGGTCGAGGTCGCCTCACCACCAATGGACGGCCGTTCGACGTGGTTGCGGGGACTGAGGCGCGGTGCGGTGACCGCGAGCGGCGCCAGTGTGACGGCACTCGCACGCAGAATCACCGTGGTAGCAATGACGTTGGAAAGCCCTGAGCGGCTCGCCGACTGCAAGGCGACCGCAAAGCCGATCTTCCGCACCACCACGGAATAATTGCGATATTCCGATGCGAACAACGTGACAAAATGTCCTGCGTCGTCCGTCGTGGTGGTGCGCTCGATGGTCGTGCCGACTGCTGCGACGACGACAGACGCTCCTGCGATCGCGCGGTGCGCCGAGTCGGTGACGGTGCCGCGGACGATTTCCGATGTCTGGGCCTGAGCTGCATGCGCGGTGCCGAGCGCAAAGGCTGCGACCAGCGCGGACGACCAGCAGTCTGCAAGGCTCATTGTGCCGCGATTCGGTACCAGACAATGGTGAGCAGCCCCGAGTCATCGGGCTCAAATCCCCATGCGGTGGATATGTCTGCCGTTTCCAGGATGAAGCCCTTGGGAAATTGCACTGACCCCGACACCGATCCCTTGGCGTCAAGCACCAGCCACTCCGTGTCTCCGCCGGTGGGCCAGCGTCCGATCCAGGCAGAACCATCGCGACCGGCGATCACTGTCCGGTACATCGGGTAGACCGCGGGTCGCTGGAATGCGGAGCTACCCGCCACACTATCGAAGACAGCCGCCGGAAGCGGTACCGGTCGATACGGCAGCATCCGCTTGTAGAGCGTGTCGCCCATGGCCGACAACGCCACGGCCGTCACACTGGGGTGAGGAGTGAGTGGGTCGACCGTCGTGACCGAAATCAGCCGAGTGCCATCGGGAGAAGCGGCAGTGACCGGGAACGGGCAGAGCGGTATCACGACGTCGCCGCTCTGATTTCCCATTTGAACATGTTGCCGGCACTTGTCCTGCAACGGCTCGACCCCAAGCGTGCGCGTTACATGCCCACTCCGATCAACGGCGAGTATTGGCGCGCCGTCTTCACCGGGCGGTAGAAGATCGCCGAATGTGGTTGCCTCGAAGCTGACCGGGACCAATACCAGGTCGCCTCCGGGGAGCATCGCGAGTGGAAGAATTCCCGCCACTTCCGGTGCTGCATGACGATTGCCCGCGGGACTGACGATCACTGCAGGGTATGGAATTTTCTTCAGGACACGCCCATCACTGTCCGTTTCGACAATGAAGCGCCCCGGTTGATTTGAAACCCAGAAGGTGTCGTTGACGAACCCGCCGCCTCCAAAGAAGGCATTCGGCTCGTGGCCGATCACGTCCCGCCATATCGAAATGGCGCCCGACGGCGACACCCGCTGGATAATCTGGCCCTTCAACTGGACGAGAAGGATTTCCCCTCGCGAGGTCACGCGCATCCAGTCGCGGTGCTGGATATTCAATCCCTTGGAGGGCAAGCTGCCAGCCAGCCGG
The DNA here is from genome assembly GCA_036267775.1 of Gemmatimonadales bacterium. Classification (GTDB taxonomy): domain Bacteria; phylum Gemmatimonadota; class Gemmatimonadetes; order Gemmatimonadales; family GWC2-71-9; genus Palsa-1233. The sequence goes on along the minus strand of DATAVM010000167.1, from coordinate 834 downwards.
GCCGTGAGGATCGGAACCGCGGTTTGCGCCGACAGCGGCGGTGCAGGCGCCGTCGTCACGAGCGCTGCCATTGCCAGGACACGAGACATCGCCGTGATGCGGAGTTCGCGGCGGGCAGCGAGCAGATCCATGCGGCGCTCCGTAGCAACTAGTGGACTAGTAGTCTACGGCGCGGGCGCGAAGCTGTCAACTAGTCGACTAGTAGCTGGTCCTGCCCCTCACTCTTCCCGCAGCGCCGTCATCGGATTCATCCGCGCGGCGCGCCACGCCGGCACCGCCGCGGCGAGCAGCGCCACCGTCATCAGCACAGTCGCCGATGCGATCCACGTGACCGGATCCCCCGCCGTAAGCCCAAAGAGAAACGACGCCACGAGTCGCGTTGCCACAAGCGACAGCAACCCGCCAATGATGAGGCCGGCAATCACGACGCCGCTCACTTCGCCGAGCACCATCTGCACCACGCGCTGGCGCGCGGCACCCAGCGCGATGCGAATGCCAATCTCGCTCTTGCGCCTCGCGACGTTGTACGACATGGTGCCGTACAATCCGATCAGCGCGAGCACGAGTGCCAACACTCCGAAAAACGTGGCAAGCGTCGCGAGCAGGCGATCCTGGCTCAGCGACCGCGCCACCTGGTCGCTCAGCGTCGTAAAGGTCAGCGACGCCGTCGGCGACAGCTCGGCCATTACGCCCTTCACTTCCCTCACCAGGGACGTCGGCGCGACATCGCTGCGGAGCTCGAGCGTAAAGCTGGTCGGCGAACGGGGATCCTGCACGGCCGGCACGTACATCATCATGTTCGTGCTGTCGCGGAGTGAGCCAAACTTGGAGTCC
>DATAVM010000166.1:0-4379 GCA_036267775.1 Gemmatimonadales bacterium | reverse complement strand
GATGTTCCGCCGTTCTCTTGCAGTACTCGCCCTCGGCGCGGTGTTCGCGTGCAGTTCGTCCAAGGACGCGGGGCAGGCCAACGCCAGCGCGCCGCCACCGGCGCCGGATTCGACTGCCGTGGCACCCGCGCCAGCTCCTGCGCCGCCGCCGGTGACGCCGGCTGCGACGACGACGACTTCACGGCCCAAGCCGCCCAAGATGGTCAAGGTGACCATCGAGAACGGATCGGTTGCGACGATCGAGCCGCTCAAGTGGCAGGACTACCAGTTCAAGGCCGGGTCGGATCAATGCACGGTGAGCGGCCGGATCGAAGCGTTGGCTGGCGGCAACAAGGACTTCGATGCGTTCATCCTGGACGACGACAACTTCAAGGTCTGGACGAGCAGCCTGGAGCCCAAGGGAACCTCCTCGGGCCGCGCGCAGAAGTGGAGCTTCAACCAGAAGATCACCGCGCCCGGCACGTGGCATCTCCTGATCAGCAACCGCTTCTCCGAGCTGTCGAAGAAGGTCGTGAAGGTGTGGTTCTCGCGCACCTGTCCGGACGGTTCGACCAGCTGAGCTGTGGTAACAAGAGCGCCGGGAATGGAGAGTCACTCCGTTCCCGGCGCTTTGTTGTCTGCGTGTGGCCGACCTCAGCCGGTGTCGGTGATCCGCGTACCGGAAGGGGTCGTGACATCCACCGAGAAGGTGAAGGTCCGCTCTTCAGCCGGTTGCAGCGCGCCGACCCCGACCACCTGGCGCGCGATTTCCTCGCCGCGCGCATTGCGAATGGTCAGCAGGACGGAATACTCCCACGCTTCACCACCGTCAGGATGCCGGATCGAGCCTTCGACCTTGAGCGGAGAGAACGCCGCCTCGGCGCGCTGCGCCGCCCCGGGCTCGAACCTGAGATGATGGCGACATGCCGGGCACACCGCCGCGCTCTCGAGGATGGTGGCCCGGCAATGCGGACAGGTGCGCGTCGCGCCCGCCACCGCCGACTGGGTGTTGGCCATGACTACGAGCTGAGACCCAGCTTGGGCTGCCCGCGCTCTTCCCAGCCGAACTCCGCATGGCCGCGCATCCGCGAGCCAGCGGCCACCGTCAGCGAGCCCGCCTTGAGATCCCCATTGAGAATGCCGGTCTCGAGCAGCTCGACCCGGGCGGCCGCGTCGATGTTGCCCTCGAGCTCGCCGCCGACAATGACCGCAGCGGCACGCACGCCGCCGGTGACCTTGGCACCGACCTCGATGGTCAGATGCCCCTGGACGTTGACATCGCCCTTGAAGCGGCCCGCAATGCGGACGTGGCCGGCGCCCTCGATCTTGCCCTCGAAGGTGAGGTCGGCGGCAATCACCGATTCCTTGAGTTCACGCTCGGTGGTGCGGCGGGGCACATCAGTGTGCGCCGGTTCGGCGCGAAGCGGAGATTCCATTCTCGGAGCCGCCTCCTGCGGCGGGGGCGCGGGATCGCGCTTGGCGGGAGTCTGTTCTTTCCAGATCGGCATACATGGTACTCCAGTCGAAGGGACAGCTCGATAGTATCGGCGCTCGGAATGCGCAATTTCCGAAGATAGCGCGATCTGCCGCGGTTGCGTACCAACGCCTACTTGTCCGGCAGATCGCCGTAGAACTTCCAGTCGATCGACATGTCGCGCGTCAGCTTTTCCTTGCCCAGCGCGAGCCGCAACAAGGCGATCGGCATGTTGCCCTGACGGAGGATCTCGTCATGGAAGGCCTTCTCCGTCATCTGCCTGGAATCCACCAATTCGTGCCGCAAGCCGCGCAGCTGCAGCGCGCCAAGGAGATACCCGGCCTGGTAGAGCGGGCCATAATTTCCCTGGAATGATCGGACGACCTCGGCACGAGCGTTGTCGGGCTCATGTCCCACGCGGTCGATCAGAAACTGGACCGCCTCTCCCGGCGACCACTGGCCCATGTGAAAGCGGAGCGAGAAGATGATCCGGGCACAGCGGTGCATCCGCCAGAAGAGTGCGCCCACACGTTCTTCCGGCGTCGTGTCGTAGCCTTTGTCGTACATCGTGAGTTCCCAGTACACCGCCCACCCTTCCGTGTAGAACGGCCCGCTGGCGCCCAGATTGGCACGGTAAGCCGCATAGCGGGCGTTGTAATAGCCGGAGAGGTTGTGCCCGGGAATCATCTCGTGGAACGCGGTGGCGTGCGACCACGGACGATTGTTGCCGCGCATGCTCTGCTCGCGAGCATCAAACTCCATGCTGTCGGTGGGATAGGACACCTGAATCTGTGAGCCACCCAGGAAGAACGGACTGGCGAGTTGCTCCTGCGGCGTCATCATCGACATGCGCTGCGATTCGACGTCGACTTCCGGCACGGTCACCAGGTCGTGCGCGCGCAGATAATCGATCGCCTGGAAGATGAGATCGCGGATCATCGCGGGCTGACCGCCCGGCGGGACATGCATCGTCTTGGTCTTCTCGAGCGCCGCCTTCCAGTTGTCGCCGTATCCCATGTCGTGCGATGCCTTGAGCATCTCCTTGTCGCACCACGCGAATTCCTTCTCGGCGAGCGCGATCAACTGCTCCGGCGTGTAGGGGATGAGCTCGTCCTGCAGGTCGCGAATCAATCCATCGCGACCGCGCGCGGCGCCCGGAATACCGCTGTCGTCGGTCTTGCGCGGTGGGTTGGGCGGCAACGCGACATCCACGCGCCCCAGGCCGATCTCCGCGCGCTTCTTGAGATAGAGGTAGTCGACCTGCGCGTTGCGCGAGAGATGATCGAAGTCCAGCGTCTTGAGCGCCGCGAGCCAGTCGTTGTAGTACGTCGAGTCGCGCACCGGCGGTGGCGCCGCTCCGTTGCCGCGCCCGCCACCGCGTCCGGCGGCCACGCCGCGGAAGCGCTGGACGATGTCGGTCATCTCGTCCTGCGGCAGTGCGACGATCTCGGCGAGATCGGGGACTTCGCTGAACTGCGGTGGCGCTGCCGGGGGAATGGCGGCGACGGTACCGGCCGGCGTTCCGTGCGCCGCGGATGCGGCGGTGCGAAGGAATATGGCGTAGCCGCCGAGCGCGTCGTCGAGGTGCTTGTACGGCAGCCCCATCCACCAGGTGAACAGCGGATCGTAGCCGTTGTAGAAGCCGAACCATGCCGCAAAGTTGCTGCGCAGCGTTTCCACGGCGCCCGCCGCGCGCAGTGCGGTCTGGCGATCGGCAACCTGCGCCATCGGGCCGCTGGTGAATTGCGCCTGCGCCGTGGCGATGTCGTGGGTGATCTTCGTGACCATGCGTGCGGCGTCTTCGGCGTTCATGTCTTCCAGTCGCAGCCGCGCTTCGATCAGGCCGATCGCATCGGGAGCGAATGGCAGCAGCGGTGTGACGGTACCGAGGATCTTCGCATCGTCCTGCAGCGCGGTGAGGTTGTTCGCGATCGCGGTGAGGAGGGAGTCGCGGTCGACGCGCGCCTCAGGAGTAAAGTGCGAGGTGTCGAGCTGCTTGACCGCGGCCTGCCAGGCCAGGTCGAACCGTTCCAGGTGCGCGATCCTTGCCGGCGAAATGGTGATCTGCGGCAAGGCGAGCGAGTCGGGCGGTGCTCCGCCACGCCCGCGCCCGCCCCGGCCGCTGGGGCCGGCATAGTTTCCGGCCAGCAGGGCGCGGTCCGCAGTGTAACGCGTGACCACCAGCCGCATCTCGCTGTGGTGCGGCGCGAGGAGTGGCCGGAGGTCGGACGGGACCACATCGGCGGCGGCAGCACTTCCCGGCGCGGCGTCGCCACGGCCTTGAGCCGGGGCCGGCGAAAGACTCAACGCGATTCCGGCAGCGGCAGCCGCAATGGCGCCAGTCCAGCGTGGAAGCTGCAGCATGACCACTCCAGGAATGTTCGGGATGATACGGGATCGGGACTGAACCTTACGCCATCGTCCCGGCTGCGCCAACCCGGGGCAGGCTGGCCGAAGGTCCGTCAGGGAGTGCTGTCTGTGAGGGTCCTGAGGAATGCGATGATGTCGCTGCGATCATTCCGGCTCAGGACCGCCGGAGTGCCGGCCAGCCGATTGAACGGTGGGTCGAGCACGTCGATCGAGCCGTGATCGGCGGCCGGGACGTCGTCGAAGAGCGCCAGCGAGCCATCGGCGCGACGCGGATAGATGCTGTCGGGCCGTGGCGCGCGCAACGCGTAGAAGTCGAGGACCTGTTCCAGCGTGCGATAGACCCCATTGTGAAAGAACACTCTGCGTATGGCGACATTCCGCAAGGTCGGCGTGCGGAACATCCCGCAGTACTGACGCTGCGGCGCCAGGTCGGTGCGCAGCGGTCCGCAGAGCCCCAGGTCGAAGAACATCGGATCGCGGTTGGCGGCGATGGTCGCATTGCGCGGCACGCCGAGCGCTTCGTACTGATCGTCGGTGAAGATGGGCGGACGACCAT
>DATAVM010000165.1:0-10606 GCA_036267775.1 Gemmatimonadales bacterium | reverse complement strand
CCAGCTCCCGGCGGCGGGTCGGCTTCAGACTTTTTTTCGCAGCGCCTCGCTGAGCATGTGCTTGTCGAGGGTGAGATCGGCGACCAGCTGCTTCAGTCGCCGGTTTTCGTCCTCGACCTGGCGCAAGCGGCGCAGCTCACTCACGCCGAGATGGGCGTACTTTTTCTTCCAGAGGTAAAACGTCGCCTCGCTGATGCCGAGCTGCCGGCACACGTCAGCGGCGGGCGTGCCGCCCTCGGCTTGGCGCAGCGCGTAGGCGATCTGGTCCTCGGAGAATTTCGAGCGCTTCATCGGCCCCTCCCTTTCGTGTCGCAGGGACCACCGAAGCCAAGTTTACTCTACTTCTGAACTGCCCAAGTTTTCAGGGGAGACGTCACCGCAATAGGCCTCGGCAAATAGGTGCGGGGCGGCACGCCGCCGAGGCTGCCATGCGGTCGCTCCGTGTTGTACATCTCCAGCCATTCATCCGTCACTTCCCGCACCTCCGCCAGCGAGGTGAAGACCCAGGCATCCAGCACTTCCGTTCGGTACGTCGTGTTGAAGCGCTCGAGGAAAGCGGTTTGGTTCGGTTTGCCCGGCGCGATGTGATGCAGCACGATGCCGTGCGTCTCACACCAGGTCGTCAGCACCGCCGCGATCAGTTCCGGCCCGTTGTCACACCGCAGCATTGTCGGCGCGCCGTGCAGCGCCACGAGTTGTTCCAGCAGCTGCACCACGCGCCGACTCGGCAGCGACGTGCTGATCTCGATCGCCCGTGCTTCGCGATTGCCTTCGTCGAGCCCGTTGAGCGTGCGGTAGCAGCGCCCGTCGTACAGCGTGTCGCCCATGAAGTCGAGCGCCCACGTCCGGTTCAGGATCGCGGGCGCCTTCAGCGCCAAGCGCGGTCGCGTGAGCATCCGCTTCTTCCGACGCCGCTTGAGATTCAGCCGCAGCGCGCAGTACACGCGATACACCCGCTTCCAGTTCCAGCCGTGCCCCAGCGCGCGCAAGCGATCATAGCAGAGCCAAAAGCCCCAGCGGCTGTGGCGCTCGACGAGTGCCACCAATGCGTCGATCACCGGTTGGTCCCGTGCTGAGCGGTCGACTGCTGGGCGATACCACGCCGTCCGCGAGAGTCGGGCGATCTGGCAGGCCTGCACGATCGACAGTTCGTGCTCCTGGACCCGGATCGCCGCGACGACCCGACGCGCAGACGGCACTACAGTTTTCGGCTGAGCACATCCTTGATCGCGGCGTTCTCGAGGGCCAGCTCGGCGTACATGCGCTTGAGCTTGGCGTTCTCCTGCTCGAGCTCTTTCAGCCGTCGCAGCTCGGGGATCGACGACCCGCCGTACTTCGACTTCCAGTTGAAATAGGTCGGCCGGCTGATCCCATGTTTCCGCAGGACTTCCGCGACTGGCAGCCCCGCCTCCGCTTCCAGCAGGATGGCCACGATCTGGGCTTCACTGAATTTCGACTTCCGCATTTCCCCCTCCGGGGCGACGAGAAAGTCTAACTTACGATGCGTCCTGCGAGGGGAAGCCTACGGGAGCACACATCATTGCAGCAACAGCAACGTCCGGCGAGTCGCCAACACATGCCCGCCGTCCGCGACACGCACGTCGAGCCAATAGCTTCCGGCGGCCAAGCGCGACAAGTCCAGCTTCCAGACGACTTCGTTGACGCCCGGATCGATCCTCCGGGCGAACGAAGCCTGGAAGAGCGCTGCGCCATGTCGATTGTCGTCTGCCCGTGACACCACGATCGATACAGCAGCGGAAGGCCTGGCCGAGCTCGATTTGGCCTCAAAGTAAAGGGACACGGGCAGGGTCCGTTTCATTATCCCCACCGGATCGACAGCAACGCTCGAATGTCCCAGCGCAGCAACCACGGCCGAGGGACTCGGACCAAGAACCATGTCTGATAGCTGCAACGGGCCGGCTGGAATGGCTCCGCCTCCTACTTCGTACGCTCGGCCCGCCCGCTGGCCTTCTTGCGCTGCCGCAACACTCCACGAGGTCACCGCGCTCGTCGACCGGGTCCAGAAATACCCGCTGACCTCAGAAGGCGGTGCACGACTGCCTTCCGGCATGGCAAGCGTCACCGCGGTATCGATTCGCGCTCGTGCATCTCCATCCCATTGGCGTACGGTCAGCGTCACTGCGGCAGTGCCGGCGTTCGCGATCGTCGGCAGCGCCAGATCGGCGCTCCGCAGCGCATACACAACCAGCGCAACTGGGCTGCCTGATGCCGGGTCCCAGAGTCGGTACAAATGCGACACCATCTCGACGGGATGATCTCCGCGCAGCGAATTATCGTCGGTGGTCGTCGCGCGCACGAGCGCATTGACATCGTCCTGCCGCAAACGCTCCACGTTCTCCGGCGTGAGAAGGCTTGATCCGTGTGCATCGGCGCTGTTCTGCGAGAGTTGCGTCAGCCGGCACCGCTCCACATCCACGCCGCAGAAGTAGGAGCCAAGAACGCCGGCAACAAGTCGTGTAGCAGCAACAGACCCGACGAACGCCTCATTCTCGAAATTCACCAGGAACGTCTGGCCGTCGATCGTATAGCGCCATACTTCGCGAGCAACCGCGCACTCGCTCTCGCAATCCCAGGTAACGCGCTGCTCCGGTGCGCCGTATCGCATCCACACTACGCCCCGATCATCGAACGACGTCTGCCAACGTTGGTAGGCTCGCCAAGGACGCGCCGCGACGCCGCCGGGCTCGCGGGATACGAGCCCCTCGGAGTCCGTGTTGACCGATCCGCGGGTCGCGTCAGTGATTGCAGGCATCGACTGAGCGGCTTTGCTCCGACTCGGCGGAACGTGCAAGGCGAAATTCTCCTCGACGTAGTCGAGACGAGCAAAGTGTTCGGCCAAGCGCGCTCCAGCAGGGCGAGCATCTCGAACGTCTCGCGATGCGAGTACGTTCTCCACCCACGCGACCCGATCATCTCGAAGGGCCTCGCTGTCCCAGCTCTTGGCCTCCGACGGCGTGAGAAACCACCGTAGTTGCCAGGCGACATCTGCGCGACTGGCGCTGTCACGCGCCGTCGCGATCGCGCTGAAAAAGTCATGAGTACCGGCGACGGTATCTCCCGCTCGGAAGGCCAGACGCGCAAGAATGAGATTGGGCCAGGTTGAATCCCGGCCGCGCTCGAGCGCGCGGTTCGCGCAGTCTCGTGAGACCGCTGCGCCGGACCCGCGCACCTGAAGAGCGGCACAAGCACGCAGTGTCAACATCCCGGCGGCGCCGGCGGTCACTGCCGTATCGAGCGCGTGTAGTATTTCTTGGCGCGATCTGCCGAGGTCATCGCTGTCGAGAGCAAGGAGGGCAATGAGGTCAGCGGCCTTCCGGTCTGCGGGATTACCGTCCACGGCCCGGACACCGGCTCTCAACGCGCCATCGCGCCAGGAATCGCCAGCGATCATGAGCAGACTCTCGTGGCTGATTACACCGTCCACAAAGAGCACCGCGCGAACGCACGCGAGATCGCTCCAAGGCCGCGCAGGCGACTTGGCGCGCGATGCTGCGTCAGCTAGGCGTTGTTCGCGGGACAGAAGCGCCGAACGAGAAAGCCTGGAATCGGTGGGGCAAGCGGTGTAGATGGTTTCGGGCTGCGGCGCAGCAGCCTCTGCCGCGGCAGTCGGACGCGGAATCGATGATGATGGTGTCACCGCTAGCGCCAACGCAAAGGCGCCCCGCAGGCCAGTGGCCCAACGCGCCCAACGGGTAACTCGCCCGTACCACGCCGTTGAGGCCATCAACTCACGCCTCCTTCTCAACTCGCCGACGCTGCGCCGCCGTACCAATCAGCCTGATGGACGGCGCAGCACGGCGTCAACGCTTACGTGATCTGGCTCGGGCTGCGACAACAAGTCGTTCGAGCTCGACGCTGTCTGGCACGTATCCTAGCTGCTCGCCGTAAACGACGATAGTCGGCGTGCGGCCGGCGATCTGCTCTGCCGAAAACTTCGAGCGCTCATGGTCCCGGCCCCTCTCCGTCGAGGACCGCGCGACGAGCCGACTCTCCCCTCCGCTGCCAGACTCTTCGGGGAGAAGGTCACTTACCACTATGTCATTGACGGGGAAGCCTACGCTTGTTACGGAAAACGTCAACACTCATCGCAAACACTGGAGCTCGCCGGCGCGGTGTCTCCGACCGCCAGCGTGGCTGACGAGGCCATGTGGTGATGGATACACTCTCGCACCTCACTCCATACTGGGTGGCGTACCGGCGAATGGCATCGAGTGCATACGCCGCTCGGCCTCGATTCCTTCGTTCGGGATCATCCTCAATCAGAATAAGCCACGGCGCGTACCGTTCAACCAACCCGTCCATCCGCACCAGGAGTTCCTGGTCGCCTATTGATTACGCCCGGTGCAGAGCCCTACCGCTCCCCGCCCCGATCGAGGACGCGATACTGAATCGCCTCCGCCACATGCGCTGGCTTGACGGCATCCACGTCCGCCAGGTCCGCGAGCGTGCGTGCCAGCTTGAGCACGCGATGATACGCCCGCGCTGACAATCCCAGCTTTACAATGGCGCCCTTGAGCACCGCTTCCGTCGCCGCGTCCACCGGAACAAAGCGCGCCAGCTCGCGTGGTCCCATATGCGCGTTGGCATAGACGCCGTGACAATCCCGAAAGCGCTCCCGCTGCCGCTCGCGCGCCGCCTCCACGCGCGCCCGGATCGTCGCACTCGACTCCGGCACGGCGCGCGCCGACAGATCGTCGTATGCCACCGCCGGCACATGCAAGTGAATGTCCACGCGATCGAGCAGCGGCCCCGAAATCCGCGCGAGATACTTCTGCACCGCTTGCGGCGCGCAGATGCAATGTTTGCCCGGCACGTCCGACCCGGCAAAGCCGCAGGGACAGGGGTTCATCGCGGCCACCAACAAGAACCTCGCCGGATAGGCCAGCGTCATGGCCGCGCGCGAGATGGTGACGTGGCCATCCTCCAGCGGCTGCCGCAATACGTCGAGCACATTGGGTGGCAACTCCGCCACTTCGTCCAGAAACAGCACACCATGATGCGCGAGCGACACTTCGCCCGGTCGCGGAATGGCTCCGCCGCCAATCAAGCCAGCGTAAGACACCGTGTGGTGCGGCGCCCGGAACGGCCGTCGCGTGACCAGCGCTTGACCCGCCGGCAGCAGCCCCGCAACGCTGTGAATGCGCGTCACGTCAAGTGCTTCGGGCAGCGTCAGCACCGGCAGAATGGTGGGCAGCCGCCGCGCAAGCATGGTCTTGCCGGTGCCGGGTGGGCCTATCAACAAGACATTGTGCGCACCTGCCGCTGCCACTTCGAGCGCGCGTTTGGCCGCGCCTTGTGCCTTCACGTCGGCAAAGTCGATCTCGTTGTCGAGCACGTCCTGCATCGGCACCGCGACACTGGTATGTATGACAGGCAGCACCGCTTCGCCGGTGAAATGACGGCAGACCGCCGTCAGCGTCGGTGCACCGCGTACGACCAGGCCCTCAACCACGGCAGCTTCCGCCACATTGGCCTCGGGAAGAATCAGCTCGTCGCATCCCATCGCTTTGGCCGCGAGTGCAATTGGCAGCGCACCGCGCACCGGCCGCAACGCGCCTTCCAGACCGAGCTCACCCAGGAGCAGCACGCGATCGAGCCGGTCGGCGGGAAGCTGGCCGCTGGCGGCGAGAATCCCGACGGCGATTGGCAGGTCGAATGCGCTCCCGCGCTTCTGAATGTCTGCCGGAGCGAGATTGACGGTGATGCGTCTGAGTGGCAACTGAAAGCCGCTGTTGCCGAGGGCGGCAGCTACGCGCTCACGGCCTTCCTTGACGGCGCCTACGGGCAATCCCACGGTGGTGAACGAGGGCAGGCCATTGGTGATATCGATCTCGACATCGACGGCAAAGGCCTCGACGCCGAGGACCGCGGCGGAACGGATGCGGGCGAGCAGATCGGCCTTGCGACAGGGATCAGGAAAGCTCAGCCCACGTCGATGTCGTCACGGACCACGGCGACGCCGCACCAACCGCCGCAACGCATGCGTTGAGTCAGAGCGATCGGCGACGTCATTCCATATTGATGAACTGGCGGGCTGCTTGGCGTTGCATGGACAGCGCCCCTACGGCAACCCCACGCCAAACGTCTTGAGCCATACGCGCGCACTGTCCAGGATCTGCGTCTCACGCGCCATGCGCGCACTCTCGGAGATGTCCGTTCTCGGCATCATTCCGTCGTCAGTCCAGAGCACAATGCGCCCACTGTCAAACGCGTAGAGATCGAACGGCTGCTGCACGACGCTCACATCACCGCCCACAAACCAGATCGCTGTCTGGGCCACCAGTCCTGTGGTCGCGGCCGAATCGGAGATGACGAGCTTGCGCGGGACATGATCCTCGAGCCATAGCGTCACATAGCGCGGCGCGGAATCGGTTACGGCCTGGATGGTGGTGTCCCGGCGCTGCATGGTGACGAGACCGGCGTCGATCTGCTGCATGGTGCGTCGCATGAGCGCGATCACTTCGGCCGTGTCACCCGGCGGCACCTGCGAAAAAGAGACGGCGGCAGCGGTGGCGGAGGACGACAGAAGGGAATCGCCGGGTGTCGGAGGAGGTGAACTCTTCCGGCACCCGGCGACGAGGAGAGCGAGAATCGCTATCCTGCGAATGTGTTACTTCCCGCCGCCGCCGCCACCGCGACGCTGCGGCTGGACCTTGGACAGCGAATCCAGCATGTGCTTCTGCGCGTCGGTGGTCATGATCGCCATGAGATCGGTGGTCAGCTTGGCGCGCATGTCGGTCTGCTTCTTGGTCGAATCCGCCGGAACGGTCGCGCCGGCCGTCGTCTGCGACCGGACGTACGTGTTGAGCGGCATCGCCTGCGCGTTGTACGCATCCACAACCTTCTGGTACGACGCCTTCTGATCCGCGGTCAAGCTCAGCGCGGTCGCCATCATGTCGACATTCGTCATGCCGCCACGACCGCCGCCACCACGCCGACCGCCACCGTTACCCTGTGCAGACAGGGGGGCCGCCGCCATGACAATCATCGCCAGCAGTGCAAAACGGGCCTTCATATTCGGAAACTCCGTGCTCGGGTTGACCCGCGGGAAGGGCCGGGATGGCACCTGCGGGCTCGACACTCCTACGCCGGGGGCTGGCGTCAGGTTGAAACGGGCTGGGGCAAGACTCCAAGGCCCAGCTCGCTCCTTATATATGCTCAGCCCCCGCCGCGGGTTCAAATCGCAGGGTAAAGGTCGTCCCCCGCCCCGGCTCGCTCTCCACGGCAATCGTCCCGCCCCACCCCTCCACCAGCCGGCGGACAATGGCCAGGCCAAGCCCGGTCCCACTGGTGGTGGTCGAAAAGGCCGGCTCGAAGATCCGCGCCAGCTGGCCGGCCGGAATGCCTCGGCCGTCGTCCTCGACCCTGAGCTCGGCGCCGCCAAGCACGAGCCGCACCCGCGTCGCCTCGGCCTGGCGGGCGTTGTCGAGGAGATTGAGAAGCACCTGCGCGAGCTCTTCCTTGCGGGCCAGCACGCGTCCCGCCGCCACCCCGGCCACTTCCAGCCGCGGCTGCTCCGACGTGAGCGCAAAGAGTGCCGCCATCTCCTCCACTGCCGTCGCCAGCGCAATCGGCTCAAGCGGCGCACGCTCCCGGTCGGGTGGCGCTCCGTAGCGTGCAAAGGACCGCGCGATCCGATCGAGTCGCTCGATTTCGATCAGCAACCGCTCCGCCGTCTCACCCACCAGCCGCGGATAGTCGGGATGGGTGCGCGGATCGACGCGCTTGAGATGCTGCAAGCCCAGTCGCATCGGTGTGAGTGGGTTCTTGATTTCGTGCGCGACCTGCCGCGCCATTTCGCCCCACGCCAGAATGCGCGCCGCGCGTGACGCCTCGGTGATGTCGGTGATCGCGCACACCAGGCCGCCCACGGCTAGTGGTGCCAACGTCACGCCAAAGCGCTGCTCGCCGATCTCCAGCTCATGGCTCTCCGCATTGCGTGCGACGTGCTGCAGCAGATGCGCAATGCTCGCGGCGATCGGCTGCCAGCTCGCCGGCAACTGCCCCGCAATCGGCTCGCCCACCGCGATCAGTGTTCCGAGCAGTTCGGCGGCGCGCGGATTGGCGTGAATCACCCGGCCGTCGGCATCGACGCCGATCACGCCGGTGGCCACCGTCGCAAGAATTGCCGCCGTACGCGCACGGCCCGCCCGCAGTTCCGCTTCGCTCGCACGCAGGTCGCGCTCCATCTGATTGATCGCACCAAAGACGGGAACGAACTCCGCCGGCACGTCGCGCGCGAGCGGCGGCACTTCATGCTTGCCGATCGCCAGCGCTGTGCGTCTCAACGTGTCGATCGGTTGACCGAGCGCCCGCGCCACGAGTCCCGCAACACCCACCGCTGCCGCAGCCCCCGTGAGCGATACCAGCAGCAGCAGCATTGCGAGATCGATCTGATCGAGTTCGAAATCGGTCTCGCCGCCTGGCAGTGCCGCGACCACTACCGTGCCGGGTTGTGCGGTCGGTTCGCCGCCCAGTCGCACATGCGCATCCGGCAGACCATTCGACGGGCCGGCCGGCACTGTGCCGGGCGGTGTCCGCGCAGGCACCGTAATGATTGACGGGAGAAAACCGAGCTCCTCGAGCATCGGCGTGCTCGATGCGATCAGCCGCCCGCGCCGGTACACGCCGAGCTCCGCGTTGACCGCATCGGCGGTGATCGCGAGTGAGTCGTGATTGGGCGACGCCGACTCGGCGATCGCAAAGCCACCGGTCACCGCCACATCGCGCAACGTCTCCGCCACCTCCGCGCTCCGCTGATCGGCGGCACTCCGCTTGAGGCGGAACACCGACCAGAGCGCGAAGACCATCGCCGGCACGATGAAGAACGCCGTCAGCGCCGTGGCGATGGTCCGGCGATACGAACGACGGAAGACGAGCGACACCAGCGGCTGCGACGAACCAAAGAGTCGCTGCAGCGCGAGCCACATCACGTATGCCACAATCAGATCGAGCACCACCACGAGTGCGGCGCGCACCGCGAATTGCTGCGGCTTGGGAATCGCGATCTCGGCCCGCACCGCGCGCGGCACTTCGCCGGCGGTGACGATGCGGTCGGTGCGCACATAGCGATGGTCGCGGTGGAAGAGCGTGTCTGGCGCGGCGAGCGGATCGGGAATCACGACGACGCGATACGACGGCTCGGCTGGACTGCGCCAGCCCGTGAGCAGACCAAACGCCGTCGGCACGAGCAGTCGCGAGCGTGGGCCGATCGTGACTGTGGCGATCGTATCCGGCGTGAGCGGCAGGATCAGCACTTCATGATGGCCCGCGCCGCGTGCGAGCGGAATGCGATGCGGGGCATCACCGTTGTCGCGCACCAGCGAGTCGAGGTCGTCCCACCGGATGCTGAGCGAATCGAGCGGCACCTCGTCGAGCTGGCGGCCGGTGCTGTCCCAGAGGGAGAGATACGTCGGCACCGAGTCCCGCCAGAGCGCTGAGACGCGCCACGCGGCATAGAGCCGGTCAAGTCGCGTGGCGTGCGCATCGCGGGCGGCGCGGGCAAAGTCATCGAGATCGGCATTGGCTGCGGGATCGACCGGCGCGCCGAGACGCGCAAGGTCGGTGCGTGCCGATGCCATGCGCGCTTCGAGCGATGTGCTCCAGGTGCCCAGGGCCGCAATCGCCGCGGCGGCTGTCGCGAGTGCGAGAAAGCGGCTCCGCCGCGACGTGACCGGCAGAAAGAGCACCAGCGGCAAGATCAGTAATGGTTGATACCACGTTGGCCAGCCGCCCGGCCCCCACGCTTCCACAGCGATTGCGCCCACCACGAGTGCCGCGAGTGCGGCAAGCGCTCCCCACTGCGGCGACGCGTGCTCATCATCGCTGGCCAGGAGCGGCGCTGCGGCGACCGCGAGATATCCAGTCAGGAGCAGCGCGAGCACGGCCTCCCAACCGAACCACACCGCGGGCGACTCGAGCTCGCTGGCCGGAAGAATCAGCCGAGCAGCGTAGAAACCGAGCGGAGTGGCCAGCGCCAGCAGCACGACGGCCACGATCAATCCGACCACGGTGCGCCGGGTGGCGCGCCGCCAGAGCACAATCGCTGCGAGGACGAGCGCCATCGCCATCAGGAGTGCGGGCAGCAGCGCGTCTCCCAGCGTAGACGTTGCAACACCGGAACGTGTCACCGCCCAGAGCGGCAGGAGCAGTGCAGCCGCGCGCGGAACCGGCTGCGTCGCCGAGAACAAAATGACAAGCGCCAGGGCCAGGAGTCCCGCGGCAATGGTAAGACGCGCACGAGCCGCTTCGCGCTGGACGAACGACGGGCCGGTGGGCGCCACGGTGCGCATTGCGCGGCGCACGCCGTCGATCGCCGCCGGGACGCTGGAGTACGCGACGTCCTGATCGAGCGGCGCATCCCAACTCCAGTGCACACCCTGCCATCCGCCCGCGATGCCGGCCAGTGATGGTCCCGCCACGGGCAGCGCGGGCGACGCGTCGAGGAGCAGCGTCACCTGTGCTTCGCGGCCGGCTTCGAGCGCGCGAATTACCAGAAGCCGCGCAAAAGGAGTGCTCTCCAGCATCGCGGGATACCGGCTGCTGTGTGGCTCTACGCGATGCGGACCGGCCGCGGCGATGACCG
>DATAVM010000164.1:0-11940 GCA_036267775.1 Gemmatimonadales bacterium | reverse complement strand
CTCTGGCTCGGCGCGATGGTCGCACTGGCCGGGCTCCAGCTGCCGCTCGGCATTCGCACCTTTCCGCACGCGCTCGCCTTCAAGTTTGCGCTCACCCTGGCCGTCATGTTCGGCTTTGCCTTTGCGTTCGCGTCGGCGTCGAGTCGCACGCTCGGCATTGCGCTGCGCGTCGTGGGACTCTTTCTCGCGGTGCATGTGGCGGTGCTGCTGATCTCGCCCAACACGGATCTCGTCTGGAAGGTGCTGATTGCGCTCGCCGTTCCGCCGGGGCCGTTTGCGCCGCTGGGCGGCCGCTGGATGCTGATCGATGCGTAGCCGCCGCTGGCTGCTGGGACTCGCGTTGCTGGTGCACTTCCCGGCCGCGGCGGCGGGACAGAGTGCCGATCGGTGGCGGGATTCGAGTCGTGCGCTCGAGGCCGCGATCCGCGCGATCAACGATTCGCTGGTACACGGCGACACGAATGTGACGGACGTGGCGCGCCAGGGCGACCTGGTAATCGCGGCGTCGCCGGACGAACGGGCCGACGCACAACGCGCTCTGGCGAGCTTTGTGACCGGGACTACGCGGTGGTTTGGCGCGTCGCGACCGTCGGCCGATGGATTCAGAATCACGATCCATGTCGATCAGGGTCGCGCACGCTTTGGTGCGCGCGCCACGAGCATGGTCGTCCTCGCCGGCATGCCGGACACCGGCCGCAGCACGCATACCGAGCGCACGGTATCCGTGGGAGACGACCTGCGCGATCCCATGCTGGATCAATACGGCCACCTGATGTTCGCGAGCGCGCCGGCGGATCTCAATCGATGGCTCACCGGGCCCCCTGACATCTCCCGGGCGGAGTCATCCGACCGCGACATCGCGATGTACGCACTCATCACCGGCACAGGCGCCGCGCAACGGCATTGTGTCACCGGCGACAACAGCGCGTGCGCCGTGGCGCTCAATCTGCGTGCCGGACAGGGTGCGATCAGCGGTGGCGCATACGCGCCTTTCATGCGCACCGATCTCCTCTTTGTGGCCATGCAGCTGGGCGGTGGAGCGGGATGGCAGCGATTGCCTGCCGCGGGTGATTCCGGTGTGGACGCCGAGATTGCCGCACTTGCTGGCCGGCCAACAGATTCGGTGATCGCGCAGTGGCGGAGCGAGCTGCTCGCCAGAAAGCCCGCGTCTGACCCGACCATCCCTGGTGGCGCGGTCGTCGTGGTGAGCTGGCTCGTCGCGGCACTCCTGCTTGCGCTCGGAGGTGCACGATGGGCGTGACGTTCAGGCGCGCGGGCTTTGTCGTGCTGGTGCTTGCGGCGGTGTTGCTCCCGCTCAGGCGACGAGAACAAGGGCCGGCTGCTGTTGCGTCCGTCGAGCCGGACTACGCCACCCGCATAGTCGCGTTGCAGATACAGCATCGCGCGATGCGCGAAGCGTGGGTCGCGGCGTCTGCGCGGGATTCGGCGCTGGCGCTGTTGCCGAAGATGACGTGGACTGGCGTGCCGCGCGCAGTTGCCAGCGGGTTTACCGCGACGCCGTCAGTCGCGCTCGAAGATTCGATGCTTGCCGCACTCTGGCGGCGCCTTCCGGCACACGATTCAACGGTCGCCGTGGCGATGCTCCTCTATAACCGTGTGTCGTACCAGGGCGTCGGATACACCGGCACGTTCACCACCCGCATTGCCGGCCGCGAATGGTGCGTGCCGATTGTGGGAGGCGGGCAGGCCCGCACCGGCCAGGTGGTCGTGGCGCCGAGTGACATTGAGACGGCGACCGCGCCGTGCACGCTGTACGCGGCCTTCGGAGCACCGGGCAGCGGCGTGCGCATGTGGCTGGCCAGTACGCGCTACCAGGCTGCACAGTCCAACGACTGGCTCGAGCGGCGCGCGGGCTATCTGGAACCGATCGGCCCGTGGGTTTCGCGCTACGACAACCACCCAGGCGGCGGAGGTTCGCCGTTTCTCTACGACGTGATCGCCTACACCGGTATGGGCTCGTTTGCCGGCTTGCTGCGCCCGCCGTATGACTACGGCGTCGCCGGCATTCACTGCATTCTTGGCGAGGCTGCGAGCTGCATCACGAGTGTGCTGCATCCGGCAGAGGACACGGTGCGTGACGGCCCGATCGCCCCGGACATGACGTTGCGCGCGCCGCGCTTTGAGCAATCCGGCACGTTGACCACCGTGCGTGCGCCGGTGACGTCGTACCTCTCCAACATGGAGAGCAGCCTGGGCCCGGCAAAATTCCGGGCCGTCTGGCAGTCCGATGAGCCGCTCGAGGATGCGTTTCAGCATGCCACCGGCCAATCACTTGGTGACTGGACTGCAGCGTGGGCCAAGCGGATGTGGCTCGTTTCGCCCGACGCGCAATCACGCACGCCCGACATCGTTCTCGGCACGACCATCAAGCCTTGGTGGGTGCTGTTGGTGCTGGGCTGGAGCGCCGCGTTGGTCATGAGTGCCGGATGGGTCGGGAGCCGGCGCTCGGTGCGGTAGCCAGCAACGCCCAAACATCTTATCCTCCACCTGCCATTCTGGCGGACCCCCAACCGGGTGGAGTATTGGCGAAGCGCGATCTACTCTCTTTCAAGGACGTGAGCCGCGACGAATGTCTCGGCCTGCTCGACATCGCCTCGACGATGAAATCGGGCGACTACGAGACGCGGCCGCTGGTCGGCAAGACCGTCGCTCTCCTCTTTGCCAAGAGCAGTACGCGGACGCGCGTGTCCTTTGAAGTGGGCGTCCGCCAGCTCGGTGGTGACGCGCTCTTTCTCTCCTCGCGCGACATCCAGCTCGGCCGCGGCGAGCCGATCAAGGACACCGCGCGCGTGCTCTCGCGCTACATCGACGCGATCATGATCCGCACCTTTGCCCAACAGGACGTGGTAGATCTCGCACACTACGCAACGGTGCCGGTGATCAACGGTCTCACCGATCTCTTGCATCCATGTCAACTGCTTGCAGATCTCCTCACGGTGCGCGAAGAGTTCGGCTCGTTCGACGGCCGCGTGGTAGCGTGGATTGGCGATGGCAACAACATGGCCAATTCGTGGATTGAAGCGGCGGGCTTGCTGGGCTTTGAGTTGCGGCTTGCGTGCCCGAACGGTTATCAGCCCGATCGCGCGATTCTTGATGCCAATCGTGGTCGCGCAAAGATCACACTCGTTTCGACGCCGGCCGACGCGGTGCGCGGCGCGGACGTGATCAACACCGACGTGTGGGCGTCGATGGGACAGGAAGACGAAACCGCTGCGCGCCGCACGGCGTTCGCGGGTTTTCAGGTGGATGCCGCATTGCTCGCGATGGCCGCTCCCGCCGCGATCGTGCTGCACTGCCTGCCGGCGCATCGTGGCGAGGAGATCACCGAAGACGTGCTGGAAGGTCCGCAGTCGCGCGTGTGGGACGAGGCGGAGAATCGTCTGCACGCGCAGAAGGCGCTGCTCGCGATGTTGCTCGCATGATCGATCCCTCCGAAGCGCACCGCGCGCTCACCCACACTGCCGGCGCGTGGGTCGCCAACGGTCTCGGCCAGTTCGAGGTCGTCGGCCCGGATGCGCACGCCTTTGTCAATCGGGTGGCGACCGCCGATCTCTCGCTCCTCGATCCCGGGCGCTTTGTCCATTCGCTCCTGCTGAACGACGACGCGACCATCCTTGGCCGGCTCACGGTCTATCGGTTTGCAGATCGCGTGATGCTCCTGGTGGACGCGGCTCAGCGTGAAGCGGCGTGGGAACACATCGTGGCGCGCAAACGCGGCAACGTGCGACTGCGCGACATCTCGGACGATGTTGGCGTGATTGCGGTGCGCGGTCCGGCGGTGACGGCGCGCATCTCGCCGGTGCTCGCGCCCTATCCCGACGAGCCGGGCACGGTGATCACCGCGCGGCTCGCGGGGATCGACGTGTTCGCCGCGCGCGCGACGGCCGATGGTCCCGATGGCATCGATCTCTACTGCCGCGGCCGCGATCGCGACTCGCTCGAATGGGCGCTCGGTCGCGCCGGGGCGTTGCCGGTGGATGAGGCGGCGTGGCGACTGCTGCGCCTGGAGTGGGGCATTGCGAACGTCGGCGCCGAGATCGACGCGGGAGACACGCCGGTCGAGGCGGCGCTGGAGCATCTCGTGGCGGAAGGCAAAGGCGCACCATTTCCGGGCGAGATTGCGCTCGTGGCGCGGCGTCGCGCCGGCGCACTCAAGCGCCTCGTCGGATTCCACGTTTCCGGCGACGACGTGCCCCCGATCGCGGCGCGCGTCGACGTTGGCGGCGTCGTGGTCGATCGCGTGCGTTCGGTCGGGCGCTCGCCGAGTGCGGGGATCATTGGCATGACCGCGGTGCCGACCACCGCCGATGTGCCGGGGACGCGGCTCACGTTCGCGGCGGGCGGCAAGACGTGGCGTGCGGCGATTGTGCGCCGCCCCTTTGTGACGCGCAGCGGGGCTGCAGTCGAATCGCTGCCGCGCGCGGTCCTGGAGCGCACGTCGTGACGCCGCGTGTGGCGGTGCTCACCATATCCGACGCGTGCAGCCGTGGCGAACGTGCCGACGGGTCGGGACCGCTGATCGTCGCGTGGGTGCGCCAAGCCGGTTATACCATGGTTGCGCACGAGCTCGTTGCGGACGAACCGAGCCGCATTGTGCCCCGACTGATTGCATGGGCTGACGCGGATCTCGTGGATGTGATTCTCACCACCGGTGGTACGGGCCTCGCGCCGCGCGACATCACACCCGAGGCGACCCGCACGGTGATCGAGCGCGAAGCTCCGGGCATAGCGGAAGCCATGCGCAGCGCCGGTCTGACGGAGACGCCGCGCGCGGCATTGTCGCGTGGGATTGCCGGCGTGCGTGGCCGGACGCTGATCGTCAATCTTCCCGGCTCTCCGCGCGCGGTGAGCAGCGGCCTCGCGGTGCTGGCGCCGTTGCTGGTGCACGCAGTGGATCTGCTGCGCGGTCGCACGGCGCACGCACCGCAAGCCGGGGAGGGCTGAGCGATGGCCGCCCAGGTGGTGGTGACGCTGTCGGACCTGGAGATCGCGGTGCCGCTCGACCGTGCACTGGAAGGCAGCGGACTTGCCACGGCGCTCGTCGCGTCGGCGGACGAAGCGCGCGCGGCCATCCGCCGTGAGCATCCGTTCTTGCTGGTAATGACCGGCGCGGTGCACGAGGCACCCGCGATTGCGCTTGCGGCGTACGCACGCGATCACGAAGTCGCGGTCCTCGCCTTGCTCGAACCCACCGATCCGGAGCATCCGGAGCGCGCGGAGCGGCTGGGCGCCACCGAGGTGATGGTCAAGCCCGTTGCGACCGACGAACTCGCCGCGACCGTGCGGCGCCTGGTGGAGCGGCGCGATCTGCAGCGCCGCACCGGCATCTTTGGCGACAGTGCGGCGATCCAGGAAGTGCTCGTCAAGATCGAGCAGATGGCGCCGGTGTCGAGCACCGTGCTCATTCAGGGCGAATCGGGCACCGGCAAGGAGCTCGTAGCGCGCGCCATTCACGATCTCTCGCCGCGCCGCGGCAAGCCGTTCATCGCGATCAATTGCGCGGCGTTGCCGGAGACGTTGCTGGAGAGCGAGCTCTTTGGTCATGAGAAGGGAGCCTTCACGGGTGCGGCGGAGCGCCGGCTGGGGCGCTTCGAACTGGCCGACACCGGCACGATCTTTCTCGATGAAATCGGCGAGATTCCCGCGAGTGTGCAGGTCAAGCTGCTGCGTGTGCTGGAGACTCGCTCGTTTTTCCGCCTGGGTGGTGTGCAGCCGATCAAGGTCGACGTGCGCGTGGTCGCGGCGACCAACCGCTCGCTCAAGGATCGCGTGGCGCGCGGCGAATTCCGCGACGATCTCTTCTATCGCCTCAATGTGCTCGGCATCTATCTCCCGCCGCTGCGCGAGCGGCGCGAAGACATTCCGCTGCTCGTCAAGCGCTTTGTTCGCGAGTTTGCCGCGCAGCACGACCGGCCGTTTCCCGGCATCAGCGCCGAGGCGATGCAGCGGCTGATGCAGGCGCCGTGGCCCGGCAATGTGCGGCAGCTGCGCAATCTGATCGAGTCGATGGTCGTGCTTGCACCGGGCACCGAGATTCGTGCGGCGGACATTCCTGCCGACGTGATGGATGGCGCGGCGACCGTGCTGCCGGTGCATGTGGCCGGTGGTGTGGCCACGTGGGAGCGGTTGCCGGGCGGTGCCGAGTTCGAGTTCATCCTGCGGAGCCTGATGGAGCTCAGGGTCCAGATGGAGGAGCTCCGGCGGCGGCTGGAGGAGCGGTCCACGCAGACGCATCACCTGATTGAGGTCACCGACGCGACCCCGCCGCCGCTGGCCATGGGGCCGGTCCGGCCGGCTGAGGTGGAGCTCGAGCCGGAGCCCGAACCAGTGGTGGTCTACCAAGCGGGAATGACCATGGCGACGGTGGAACGGGCGGTGATTGAGACGGTGCTCAAGGAGCTTTCGGGAAATCGCCGGAAAGCCGCCCAGGTCCTCGGCATCGGAGAGCGGACCCTGTACCGCAAGCTGAAGGAGTACGAAGTCGGCTAAGTCACGGTCTGGCAAAACCTTGGAACGGCTGACCTCTTGACACTTCTCAGCGTTTTCGCCAACTTGACACTGCCTTTTCAGGTCCCTTATTCAGCCACGAGTCCAATGCATCTTGCCATCGACCCATCGCGTTGTGTCGCCTGCCTCGCCTGCGTGCGAGTCTGTCCGACCGATGCCATCGCCCTCCCGCCGGAGGCGCGAGTGGTCGAGATCGTCGATGAAAACTGCATTTTGTGCGGCGAATGCCTGCCCAGTTGCCCGCACGACGCGATCACCGCAACCGGTGCGGTCGACCGGGCGCTGGCCATCGCCGAGGCGGGCAGTGGCGCGCTGATCCTGGCGCCGGAAGCGGTGGCCCACTTCCATCCCGCCACCCCGGAACAGCTGGTCAATGCCTGCTACGAAGCGGGTTTCCGCCTGGTCTCGCGCGGCATCATCGGCGACGAGCTGGTGGCGCAGGAATACCTCAAACTGTGGGAAGATCCCGACTGGGGCACCATCGTTCGGTCGACGGATCCGGTGGTCGTTGCGGCCATTACGGCCCACTATCCCGAGCTCGTGCCCTACTTGGCGCCGGTGACCAATCCCTGCGTGGCGGAGGCGCGATTCCTGCGTCGTTTGCACGGGGAAGGGCTCCCTGTGGTCTATGCCGGAGTGAGCGCTCCGGGGCTGGTTCCCGAGCTCGACGCGATGATGACCTTTGGCGATCTGGAGCAGCTCTTTGCGCTGCGCGAGGTCCGGCCGGAGAGTCTGCCCAAGTCGTTCTCGCGGCTGCCGCACGAAACGCGGCGGCACATGTCGGTGGCCGGCGGACTGCCGCTGGAAGTCGTGGTGAGCGGGTCGTCGCGTGGGCGGCGGCTTTTGACAATTCGCGGGCTGGAAGGTTTGCCGGCGCTCGCGCGCGCGGTGGGGCATGATCGCATCGACCTGGGCTTTGTCGATATCCTGTCGCATCAGGGCGCGTTGGGGCATCCGGCAGCGGGGCCCAAGCAGGACCTCTATCGGCGGCGGATGCTGGTGCAGCAATTCGAGCCGGCCAGAAGTCGTACGCCGGTTGTTCCGGATGCGCCGCCCGTTTCCGTCAACGCCGCGTTCCCCTTCGGCGTACGGCGTGAGCAGGCGGACGTCACGGCGACCGCGGCGATTCTGGAAGCGATTGGCACCGGCCCGAACGGTCGGTCGTGGGATTGCCGGGCGTGCGGCTATGCGTCGTGTCATCGGTTTGCGCAGGCGGCGGCGATGGGGCGCGCTTCGCTCAAGCAGTGTGTGCCGTGGCTCGCGCGACGGGCGGAAGACGCGTCGCGCGATGCGAGCACGGATGCGTTGACGGGGCTGGCGAGTTATCGCTCGCTGCAGCAGCGGTTGTCGCACGAGATGGAGCGGAGCAAGCGGAGTGGCGATTCCTTCGCGGTGCTCTTTCTCGATCTCGACAAGCTCAAGGAGCTGAACGACCGCTACGGGCACGAGCGCGGCAACCTGGTGTTGCGCGTGGTGGCCGATGAGATGCGCCGGAGCATTCGCGCGACCGACATGGCGGCGCGTTATGGCGGCGATGAGTTTGTGGCCCTGCTGACGCGGACCGATCGCGCGGGTGCGTTGCGCGTGGCGGACGCGGTGCGGGACCGGGTGGAGCAGTCGGGTCGTCGCCTCGGATTCCTGTCGGGGCAGATCACCGTGAGCATCGGGGTGGCGGAATACGACCCGAGTGCGCCGGGTGAGGGTGCATTGCTGGAGCAGGCGGACAGGGCGCTCTACCTGGCCAAGTCGGCCGGGCGCAACAATATCGCGTGACGCAGGGTTGTCTGAGGCAGCCGACGTTCTCGGAAAGGGATACGCTGTGACCGCTTCGCCGCATTTCTTTGACGCTTCCGCGCCGCGCCCGGGTGGCCATCCTGTGGACCCCGCCGCGGATCCGTGGGGCGTGCGCCGCGCCGAGAATCTGTTGACGTCGCTCGAGGGCATTCTCTCGGCCCGCGTGGTGACGACACCGCTGGGCGAGGTGAGCGAGATCCACATTCTGGCGCAGGCGGGCCAGATGCCCAAGCAGGTGGTCCGCAATGTCGAGTCGGCGCTGCTCGCGCATCTCGGCGTAAAGGTCGATCACCGGAAGATTTCGGTGGCGACGACGGCCGATGTCAAGCCGCTCGCGGCATTGGACATGACGGCCGTGCGCGACCGGGCGGCACAGCGGGTGGTGCTCTTCGAGGATCTGGGCATGGCGACGGTGCCGCGGTCGCGGCGCGCGAGTGCGACGGTGACGCTCGCGTGTCAGGGCCGCACCGAGTCGGCGACCGAAGAGGGGCCCGATACGGCGCGCAACCGGATTGAAACCGCGGCGCGCGCGGCGGTGCTGGCGCTGGGCCGCTTCTGCGACGGGCAGACGCTGGCGCTCGAAGGAGCACAGCCGGTGCAGGTGTTCGATCGCTCGGTGATGGTGGTGGGTGTGCTCACCGTGGGCGGTCGCGATTCGAAGCTGTTGGTCGGCACGGCGGAAGTGCGTGAGAGTGCGGAGCACGCGGCAGTGTACGCGGTGCTCGACGCCACGAACCGCTGGATGGCGGCAAGGCAGGTCTAGCAGTAGTTGTCTTCAGCGATGAAAGGAAAAACGGGGGGAGATCCTGGAATCCGGCATCTGAGCGAAGTAGAGCGGTAAACACAGCGAAGCGTCCGGTGAGCCATAGCGGGGTTCGCCACCTCTTGTAGCAAGTTGTAGTAGGGGAGGAGGTGACGCATATGTTGGAATGGCTGGACGCCGCCCTCGATTTCGTCGCGGGCTTGTTCGACGCTGAGACCGTTAGCTGGGTCTAACCGGTGACTCCGAGGCTCCCCCTATTTCTAATGTCCTTCAATAGGGCTGTTCGTACCTACGTTTGGGCCGTTGTCACGGCGGCGGTGGTTCTACTGGGCATTACCAGTACGTTCCAGCGTCCGCCGCTTGACTACTGGGCCCTGTTTTCGTTGGTACTTGCTGGCTGTCTGTTGGAGGTCTCCGGCACGCGCAGTCACTCGCGTGGTTTGGCCGGTTCGCTCGTTTTCGTTTTCCATCTCGCGATCGGGCTCATACTCGGCGCAATGTGGGGAGGGATCACCGCTGGGTTCGTGAAGACCGTGTCGCAGCTACGTGATCGTACCACGCTCCTCAAGGGTATCTTCAACACCGCGGAACGGATCGTTACGGTTACTCTAACTTTTTCGATCTACTCCCTGCTCGGCGGAAAGACTCCACCGACGTTTCTTTTCCCGCCTGCTGGGCACGCTCCCATCAACTTCAACGATGCCCTGCTTGAAGTTGCGATCTTCTTGGCTTCGGCCTTCATCTATTTTGTTGCGAACTCAATTATCGTCAATGCGGCAGTTGCACTGGCGACCAAGAAACCGGTGTTACTGACTTGGCGCAGCAACACGTTTTGGGTGCTTGGGTACGATATTGCGGCCAGCCTACTTGCGCTGGGCGTTGTATTCGTGTTTGTGTGGACCAACCGGGGTCACGGACTCGAGCGGTTCATTTTCCTTGGCATCTTTCTTCCCCTTGTTGCAGCGAGGATCTTCTACAATAAGCTGAACACACTTCAGGATCTCTACGGCGAGCTCGATGGCGCCTACGAGCAGCTTGAGCTCAACGTTCGCGAGCAGCTGGCAATGATGGTTAAAGCAATCGAAGCTCGTGATCCGTACACGTCAGGCCACTCCCGGCGTGTGTGCGGGCTGTCGCGAGCGATCGCGTCGGATCTCGGGCTTACTCAGGAAGAGGTCGAGGATATCGAGAATGCCGCGCTGTTGCACGACGTAGGAAAAATTCACGCCGAATTCGCGCCCTTGCTTCAGAAGGAAGGCAAGCTGACGGACGAAGAGTGGGCTGTAATGAAAACCCATTCAACCAAGAGTGCGGAGCTTGTTTCGCTGTTCTCGCACTTCGAAGGTTATGTTGTTTCATGTGTTCGTCATCACCACGAGAGATGGGATGGACGTGGATATCCTGACGGAGTTGCTGGCGATGCCATTCCGCTCGGCGCGCGGATCATCACCATTGCGGATACCATCGACGCAATGACGACAAACCGGCCCTACCGCAATGCATTGTCGCTTGACGTTGTTCTCGGCGAGTTGAACCGTGGTCGCTCGACCCAATTCGATGCTAGCCTGGTTGAGTTAACTGTCAATTCGGTAACGGTGCGGCGGCTAATTTCCGATCCCACCTCAATTCCTGAGCACTTGCCGCAACCGCGAATTCGTGCGAGAGCCGCCGAAGCGCACCGGCGCGGGCGACTGGTGAGTTCCGGCGGCGGCAGTCCGAGTGCGCCGGCTAAGAGCGACTTGGCTTAGCAAGCACTGCGGCGAATCGTGGCCGCACCGGCGTGAACACCAAGCCGGCGCATGAGCGCCCCGACTGTTACCGGAAGATGCCTCAGCCGCTCGGCGACCTCCGGCCACGCCGTTGACTCCGTTCCAAGTATCGCTGAATCAAGCAAGGCCATGGCCGCTAAGAGTTCCGCTTGATCTTTGGCGTCTAGGTACTCAATGGATGGAAAGCTGTCGCGCAGCCGTCGCAATCCATCCTTCTCGAGACCATCTTTGATCGCGATAAGCGCAACCCACCGACTGAACTGTCCGGCGTAAGCTTCTGTGGCTAGCACAGCATATTGGCCTTCTGTCGCTCGGCGGGCGAGTATGATCGCCTTCCGGTCGCTGCCACATAGAGCAAGGACGTCGGCGCCACACAACATGGCCGCTTGTGCGGCCCACGCAGGAATCTGTGTGGCGCGCCGGGTCGATGGCGCCACGACAGTTGCTTGGGCCTCGCCGTATCGTTCCGCCATCGCGAGCCCGAGGCCTAACTCATACGACGCCCCGATCGCTCCTGCGCTCCATTCCCCCGTTCCTGTCATTCGAAGTGCGAGTCTGGCCCAATCGATCTGAGCCGATGGTCGACCAAGCCTTCCTTCAACGAGCGCTAGTTGCGCTGCACATTCGCCTCGCAGTGTGATGTTGTCGAGATTTCGCGCGAGCCGTTCAGCCTCATGAAGGGGGGCCAACGCTCCTTCGTAGTTTCCGAGTGCATAGAGCAGGTTTGATTGGCCGAGCAACAGCCTAACAGCAATGGAGCTTCCGATTCCAGCAGCTCGAGCCATCTCCACGCCTCTCGTCAGCTCGGAAAGCGCATCCCTTGTCCTGCGCCGCGTAGCGAGAATCCAAGCTGAAGCCAAGGTTACGTGGAGACGCTGGTAGCAGTCCAAGTCTGTTGGGCCGATGTCGGAGACGAGTATCTCGAGCGCAGCGATGTGCTGGGCGTTTCGAGTTAGGCCGAGCAGCCTAACGCACGCTGCGATCGCCTTGGCGCGTGTTTCGAGGTCGATAGGCTCCGCAGCGATGCCCAAGAGCTGGTCGGTTGCCGCGTGCAGGTCTGGCAAAGCCATATACCCCAACCACCGC
>DATAVM010000163.1:0-21756 GCA_036267775.1 Gemmatimonadales bacterium | reverse complement strand
GTGAGGTGATCCTGCTGGTACCGCCGGGAACGGAGGACTATGTCGCGGCGATCACCGTTGGCCGGCGCCCGATCAATCTCTCGGCGGCCGCGACGGCGGAGCTGGACCGCGACGCGACGCTGCGGGGGCAGGTGTCTGCGCTGATCGAGCAGGAGGGAGCGCCGGCGCCGCTGTATCCGCTCGCACCGCTCTTTGAACGCTACGAGCCCCACCAGATCGCCGCGGCACTCTGGCAGCTCTGGCGGGGCGCCAGTGCGGCGGCGGCCCCACGGGCACCGGCGCCGAGTGCCGCGCTGCTGACACCGGCGGCCGGCGCGGTCACCGCGCGGGTGTGGGTCGGCGTTGGCAAGAAGGACGAGGCAACGGTGGGCGACCTGGTGGCGGTGCTGGTCAAGGAAGTGGGGATCAACCGGATGCTCATTGGCAAGATCGAAATGCGCGACACCTTTGCGGTGATCGAAGTGCCCGCGCAGGAAGCTGAACGGATCGCGCGTGGGCTGACCGGCTTGACGATCCGCCGGCGCAAGCTTGCGGCGCGCATCGATCAGGGTGTTCAGCGCTCGGGTCCCGCGCGGCGCCGGTAGCCCACACGCTGACGGGCCGCCCAGCGGGGCGGCCCGTAAGTCCTGTGCAGCGAATGCGTTGGACCAGCGACGAACCTGTGGCCCGGAACTCCTGATGCTGAACTACTTGCCCTTGTTGACCATGTCCTTGAGACCCTTGCCCGGACGGAACGCCGGAACCTTCGACGCCTTGATCTTGATGGTCGCGCCGGTCTGCGGATTGCGGCCTTCACGAGCGGCGCGCTTGCGGACTTCGAAGTTGCCGAAGCCGGTGATGGCGATGCTGCCGCCCTTCTTCAGTTCGCGGGCGAGCAGGCCGTCGGTCGAGAAAAAGAGATCGACGATTTCGCCGGCGTCCGCCTTGGAGGTCTCACGCGCCTTCGCGGTGGCCTCGATCAGCTCCATCTTGTTCACGAGTGGCTCCTTCGGTTGGACTGGTGGGATCAATCGCGGGCCCGGTTGGCCCCGACGCGCGACAATATGGGACACGCGCGCGGAACTCCGCAAGATCCCTGTCCTTCCCGAGACCGGGCCGCTACATCCCGCGCGGCATGCGGATTCCGCGCTTTTCACCCCTTGACGAACCGCCGATGACCCCTCATACCCGTCCGGGCCGGATCGAAGTTGTTGCCGGCGTGATGTTCAGCGGCAAGAGTGAAGAGCTCATTCGCCGCATCCGCCGCGCCCTCATCGCGCGCCATCGTGTGCGCGTCTTCAAATCGCATCTCGATGCGCGCTACGATGGTCTGTACCGTGTATCGAGTCACACCGGCATCAACGTCGACGCCGAGCCGATCGACCGCTCGGACGAGATTCTGCGCGCCGTTGGCGAGCCCGAGTCGGTCGATGTCGTCGCGGTCGACGAGGCGCAATTCCTCGACGCCGGCATTGTCGAAGTCGCCACGCATCTCGCCGAACGCGGCGTCCGCGTGATCCTCGCCGGCACCGACAGCGACTTCCGCGGCGAACCGTTCGGCATGATGGGCCATCTCATGGCGATCGCGGAAGAAGTCACCAAGCTGCAGGCGATCTGCGTGGTGTGCGGCGATCTCGCGTGCCGCAATCAACGCCTGGTCGACGGCAAACCGGCGCGCTGGAATTCGCCGATCGTGATGGTCGGGGGCGGCGAAAGCTACGAAGCGCGTTGCCGCCGCTGCTTTCGCGTGCCGCGGCTCGACGAGGATCAGGTCGCGTTGCTCTGATGCGCGTCCTGGCGCTCACCGGCAGCATCGCCGCCGGCAAATCCACTGTGGGCGGGCTTTTCCGGCGATTGGGCGCCACCGTCCTCGACGCCGATGCCGCCGTGCGCGAGCTGCAGCAGCCGGGTACCGCGATCTTTGCGGCGATCGTCGCGCGCTTTGGTCCCGGCATCGTGACACGTGACGGCACGCTCGATCGTGCCGCCCTCCGCCGGCGCATCATTGCCGACGCCACGGCGCGACGCGATCTCGAAGCGATCGTGCATCCTGCCGTTGACGCGTGGCGCCGCACGGAGACGCGCGCCGCCGCGGCGCGCGGCGAACGGGTGGTGATCGCGGAAATCCCGCTGCTCTTTGAAGCCGGCAGTCCACAGGACTTTGACGGCGTGATCGTCGTCGATGCGCCTGAAAGCGAGCGCGAGCGCCGGCTGGTCGACGAGCGTGGTTTCACCGCGAGCGAAGCGCGCGCGCTGATGGCGATGCAATGGCCCGCGGCCGCCAAGCGCGCAGCCGCGACCTGGGTGATCGACAACACCGGCGATCGCGCGGCACTCGAAACCCGTACACGTGCGCTGTGGCAGGAGCTCATCCGCTGAGCGAATACGTCTGGCGCGATCTCGTCCCGCGCCCGGGATGGCAACAGATGGCGCTCGACCATGCGCTGCTCGATCGCGCGACGGACGACGGCAGCGTCGTCCTGCGGCTCTATCGCTGGGCCGGCGACACCGTGTCCTTCGGCGCCAACGAACGAGCCCTCCGCAGCTGGGACCGGAGCGCCTTCGAACGGAGCCGCCAACCGGTCGTTCGCCGACCCACGGGAGGGCGCGCGGTCTGGCACGGCGCCGACGATCTGACCTATGCGGTGACCGCACCCCTCACCACGTTTGGTGGTCTCCGGCCCGCATATCGCACCATTCACGAGCGACTCGCCCGGGCCTTTGCCCGCCTCGGCCACGTCGCCGCCCTGGCACCGCAGGCCGCTCACCACCCCGGCCTCGATGCCGGCGCCTGCTTTGATATGGCGGTTGGAGGAGAAGTGGTCATCGGCGGGCGAAAGACCGTGGGGAGCGCCCAGCTCGCGGCCGGTCCTTCACTCCTCCAGCACGGCGCCATTGCACTGGCCGACCGTGCTGCCGCGCTGGCACGCTTTGGGCGGGAAAAGCCTCTCGACACCGTCCGTCAGCTACCCACTGCCCCGCTCCTGGCAATGCCCCTGGCGCTCGCCGACGCGATTGCCGCCGAATGGCTGGACGGCGGCGCACTCGCAGCTCCGGCGTGGCTGGCCGATTGGGCCGAAGCGGCGAGCGAGCGGCACGCCAGCCGCTACCGCGACCTCGCGTGGACCTGGCGACGCTGAGGATTTCACATTCGGGAGGGCGTTGATGCAAATGACTCGGGTGCTGTCGCTGCTGACTCTGCTCCCCCTTGCCACCGCCACGCTCACCGCACAACACCCCGGCGGGACCGTGGTCTACGCAAGCGGGCAGGAACCGACGCTGCCGCTCCCCGTGATCGGGCAGGGCCAGGGCAACGCCGATGTGGCCGACCAGCTCTTTCTCAGGCTCGCCGTGCTCACGCCGCCGTACCGCACGGCGGGCGACAACGCGCTCAAGCCGATGCTGGCCTCGGCCTGGCACCGCGTCGATGCGCGCACCATCGATTTTACCATCGACCCGCGTGCGCGCTGGCAGGACGGCGTGCCCGTGACCGCGCACGACGTCGTCTTTACCTGGTCACTCGAGACGAACCCCGCGGTCAACAGCGATCAGGCGACACTCGAACCGATCGCGTCGGTCGCCGAGACCGGGCCGCGGACAGTGCGCGTGACGTTCAAGCGGCCGTTCAGCGAGCAGCTCTATCTCTTCGCGTTTGGCATGCAGCCATTGCCGGCGCACCTGCTGGAACGCGTGCGGCCCGACTCCATCGCGACATCGGCATTTGCGCAGCATCCCGTGGGCGACGGCCCCTTCCGCTTTGAGCGCAGGGTGCCGGGCCAGCTGGTCGAGTTGCGCGCCGACAGCACATTCTTTCTGGGCAAGCCGGCGATCGGCCGCGTGCTCTTCACCTACATCGCCGATGCCACTGCGCGTCTCAACCAGTTGCTCACCGGCCAGACCGATGTGATGGACAACGTGGCGCCCACGATGGCCGATCAGATCCAGGCACATGCCGATCTCCGGTTTGTCACGGCACCGTCGAGCACGTTGATCTACGCCCTCTTCAACACGCGTTCGTCGACCGACACCGCCGCGCCCAATCCACGGCTCGCCGATCCGCGCGTCCGCGAAGCGCTGTTGCTGGCGCTCGATCGCGACGCTCTGGCGCGGAGCGCCTTCGGGCAAGCCGCCCGCGTGCCCGAAGCGGCACAGTCACAGCTCTGGGGCTGGATTACCACGGGCACGACGGTTGGGGTCAAACAGGATGTCGCGCGCGCACGGGCATTACTTGCCGCCGCCGGATGGCGTGCCGGCGCAGACGGCACGCTCGCCCGCAACGGCGTGCCGCTGGCGCTGACGCTGATCTATCCCTCGACCAGCGGCGCGCGTCACACCATCGCCGTAGCCGCTCAGCAGATGTGGCAGGCGGTCGGCGTGCACGTGGAGCTCGAGCCCGCCGCGTTCGACGCGTATCAGGCGCGCCGCCACTCGGGGCAGTGGGACATTGACCTTGCGGCCGTGATGCAGGACGCGTCGCCCGCGACACTCGTCGAATCGTGGTCGTGCGCCGCGGCGCACCAGGCCGCGTCGAGCAACGTCGCGCGCTGGTGCGACCCCGAATTCGATCGCCTGCTTCACGCGGCCACCACTGCGCCCGATCCGGTGCCGGCCTGGCGCGCGGTCCTCGCGCGGATGACCAGCCAGCACCCGGCGATCTTTCTTGCGGCACCGGTGAATCTTGTCGCCGTGAACACGCGCTACGACAACGTCGCCGTCCTGCCGGTGCGCCAGTGGCTCGCGCTCTGGCAATGGCGCGTACGCCCCGGCGCCGAACTGGCGCGCGACCGCTGACGTGAGCGGCTGGCTCCTGCGCCGGACCGCCAGCGCGATCGCGACCGCGCTCGCCGCGGCGGCCGTGCTCTTTGTGCTCGTGCATTATCTCCCCGGCGATCCACTGGCCGCGGTGCTGCGCGATCGCCCCGCCACGCCCGACGTGCTCGCCGCGCTCCGGCAACGCTGGTGCGTCGACTGCTCGCTCCCCCATTCCTTCGCCCGATATTTCGGCGCACTCGCGCATGGCGACCTGGGACCTTCTCCGAGCGAAAATCGTCCCGTCGCCATGGTACTCGCCGAGCACCTGGGCCCCACGCTGCTCCTCGGAGCGCTCACGCTGCTCATCGACTTTACCGTGGGCCTGGCCCTCGGGCTCTGGGCCGCACTGCGTCCGCAATCGCGCGCAGCACGCATGGTGAGTGCGCTGTCGATCGCCGGGTATGCGATTCCCGCGTTCGTCGTCGGGATGATTCTCGTGTGGCTCTTTGCCGTGACCCTCGGCTGGTTGCCGCCCGGAGCGATCGCCGATCCCCTGTTGCCGGCGGACGCTCCGACGATGACGGTGCTGTTCGATCGTCTGCGTCATCTCATCCTGCCACTGGCCACCATGGTGATCGCTACCATCGCGGTACCGCTCCGTCAGCAGCGCGCCGCGGTACTCGCGGTGGCGGCTGAGCCCTGGGTACTGGCCGCGCGGGCGCGGGGGGTGCCGCCGCTTGCGGTGGCGTGGCGCCACTGCTGGCGCCCCGCATTGACGCCGGTAGTCACATTGCTCGGCCTCTGGCTCCCGATGCTCGTCGCCGGAACTGTCTTTGTCGAATCGGTCTTTGCGTGGCCCGGCCTCGGCTCACTGATCGCCACGGCGACGGAAGATCATGACGTGCCACTGGTCATGGGCGCGGGGCTGCTGCTCATCGTCATGGTCCAACTGGGCTCGCTCATCGCCGACCTGCTCTATCGCGTGGTCGATCCCGCGCAGCGCGCCGCATGACGCGAGAAGCGCGCATCGGCGTCACGCTCGGCGGACTGCTGCTGCTCCTCGGCGTCGCCGGTCCGATCATCGCGCCGGATCCGCTCGCGCCAATGAGCGGCCCACTGCTGCATCCATCGCTCGCCAACTGGTTCGGGACCGATCAGTTCTCACGCGATGTGTTTGCCCGTGTCGCGCACGGCGCTCGCATCTCCCTCGGTGTGGCGCTGATTGCGGTCGCCATCTCGACGCTGATCGGCACGGCGGCTGGACTGATCGCGGGCGCCAGCACGCGAAGCGGCAGCGCGATCGCGAGCCGCTGCATCGATCTGGGCCTGGCACTGCCGCGTGTGGTAGTGCTGCTCGTCCTGCTCGCCGCGGTCGGTACCCTGCCGCTGCCGCTCTTTGCCGTGGTCCTCGGGCTGACCGGCTGGCCTGGGATCGCGCGATTGGTCCGCGGCGAGACCCTGCGGTTGCGCCATGCGCCGTTCGTAACTGCGGCCGAAGCGCTCGGCGCCAACACGGGTCGCGTGCTCTGGCGCGAGATCTTTCCCGGAACACTCGGTCCCGTGCTTGTGGCCGCAACGCTCGGCGTGGCGGACGCAATGTTGCTCGAGGCCGGTCTCTCCTATCTCGGCCTCGGCGTGCGACCACCGCACCCGTCGTGGGGCGGGATGATTCTCGAGGCGCGCGAATACCTTGGCGCCGCGCCGTGGCTGCTGCTGGCGCCGGGCGTGGCCTTGGGTCTGGCGACCTGTGCGGCCACATTGCTCGGCGACGCTCTCCGCCGCTCCCTTCAACCCGACGCGAAATGACACCCCTGCTGGAGGTCGATCGCCTGCGCATCTCCTTCCCGCGGCCGGGCGATGCACCGCTTGTGCCGGTGGACGACGTGAGCTTTGCGCTCGCGCCGGGAGAATTGCTCGCGCTCGTCGGGGAATCGGGCTGTGGCAAGACACTCACCGGCCTGTCGCTGCCGCGCCTGCTTCCCGCCGGCGCGGAGATTGGCGCGGACAGTTCGATCCGCTTCAACGGGCAGGAGATCACGGGACTTTCCGAACGCGAGCTGCGCGCGATACGCGGTCGGAGGATCGCACTCGTCTTTCAGGATCCCATGACGTCGCTCAATCCGGTCATGCGCGTCGGGCGGCAGATCATCGAGGCGATTACGGCACATCAGCGCGTGACACGCAGTGCCGCACGCGAGCGGGCCATTGCGCTGCTCACCGAGGTGGGGATCGCCGATCCCGCAACCCGTGTCGATGAATATCCGCACCAGCTGAGCGGCGGCATGCGGCAGCGCGTGATGATCGCGATGGCACTCGCCGGCGAGCCCGATCTGCTTGTGGCCGACGAGCCCACCACCGCGCTCGATGTGACTGTGCAGGCGCAGATTCTCGAACTGCTCGACCGGCTGCGCGCCTCGCGCGGCATGGCCGTGCTGCTCATCACGCACGATCTGGGGATCGTTGCGGGCCGCGCGGATCGCGTACTTGTGATGTACGCCGGCCGCATCGCGGAGTCGGCGCCAACAGCCACGCTCTTTCGCCAGCCAGCACATCCATACACGCGCGGACTGTTTGCGTCGATCCCGCGGCTCGACGCCACCAACGCCCGCCTGCCGACCATCGCCGGTTCCGTCCCGCGCCCCGATCGCTGGCCCACCGGCTGCCGCTTTCACCCGCGCTGCCCTGTCGCCATTCCGCACTGTTCGGTCGAGCGGCCGCCGCTGGCCGAAGTCGCTCCCATGCAGCGCGCCGAATGCTGGGTCGCGCAGGGAGAACACGCATGACGGCGCCACTGGTCGAGGTCGAAGGGCTCGTCAAGCACTACCGGGGCGGCGGCTGGTTCAATCGCACGCCACCGGTGCGCGCGGTCGAGGGGGTGTCGTTCACCATCGCACCGGGAGAAACGCTCGGGCTGGTTGGCGAGTCCGGCAGCGGCAAGAGCACGGTCGGACGCAACACCATTCGCCTCGAAGCACCGACCGCAGGCACCGTCCGCTTCGAGAGCATCGACCTCGCCACGCTTGACGCCGCCGACCTGCGCGCGCTGCGCCGCCGGATGCAGATCATCTTCCAGGATCCGTTCGCGTCGCTCAATCCGCGCCGCACGATTGGTGCGTCTGTCGCGGAAGGGCTCGAGATCCACAAGATGCTGCCGCGCGCGGAGATCGATGATCGGGTCGCCGCGCTGCTTGAAGAAGTCGGCCTCGACGGCGAATACGCCAGGCGCTATCCGCATGAGTGCTCGGGCGGCCAGCGTCAACGGATCGGTATCGCGCGGGCACTCGCCGTCGAGCCGCGCTTCATTGTATGCGACGAGCCAGTGTCCGCGCTCGACGTGTCGGTGCAGGCGCAGGTGCTCAATCTGCTGCTCGATCTGCGCGATCAGCGGCAGCTCTCCTATCTCTTCATTGCACACGATCTGGCACTCGTGCGACAGGTCGCTCATCGCGTGGCGGTGATGTACCTGGGCACCATCGTTGAGATCGGCCCCGCCAGGACCGTCATCGGGATGCCGCGTCACCCGTATACGCAGGCACTCGTCTCCGCCGTGCCGGTGCCCGACCCAACGCGCACCACCGGCCGGATCGTGCTGCCCGGCGATCCGCCATCGCCGTCGGCGCCACCGCCGGGCTGCCCGTTCGTCACCCGCTGCTTTCATCCGCACAAGGATGAACGATGCGTGACCGAGCGCCCCAAGCTCCGACCCGTGGGCGACCACGCCGTCGCCTGCCACTATGCGGAGGCATGACAAGCCTTCGCCGCCGCCTTACGTTACGATGCTCCCGACAACCCGCTCAAACCTCCGCAATGGTCGCCATGCGCACTCATTCCCTGCCATCCGCGTTCCTGCTTGCGTCCGCCGCGTTCATTCCCGCAACGCTGTCGGCGCAGGCGACCCCAGCCCGTGCAACTGCCGCGACCGCGGCCGCGCCGAGCTATCCCAAACCGGCCGAGCGAAGCATCCGGACCACCATTCCGATGACGGACATGATCCGCCGGGCCATGGCGGCGGGGTCGCGGGACTCGACCGGACGCCCGACCGCGAAGTACTGGCAGCTGTGGAACGACTACACGATCACCGCGTCGATCGATCCCGCCACCGACATGCTGACCGGCCACGAGACGGTCGTGCTGCACAACAACAGTCCGGATGAGATGCCGAACATCACGCTGCGGCTCGATGAGAACATCTTCCGCGCCGAAGCGGTGCGCGCATCGGCTCCGGGCGAAGTCACCGACGGGTTCAAGATCAGCGCGCTTTCCTTTGACGGCGTGGCCGCGGACCTCAACGCAACCGGCGGCCGCGGTGCTGGCGGCGGCGGGCGCCGTGGTGGCGGAGCGGGCGGCGGTGCCGCGCCGCCATTGACAGCCCCTGCACTTGCCGGCTTCAACAGCACCGTCGGCACCATCGCGCTGCAGCATGCGATTCCCGCGCATGGCACCGGCACCCTGGATATTTCGTGGACCTACAAGATTGCCGGCGGCAACTCGCGCGCGCATCGCATGACCGGCCGCTGGGGCGATTCGCTCTTCCAGGTGACGCAGTGGTACCCGCGTGTCGGTGTCTTTGATGATCTCAAGGGCTGGGATGTCGATCCGTATCTCGGCCCGTCGGAATTCTTCAATCCGTTCGGTCACTGGGACGTCAAACTGACGATGCCCGGCGGCTGGATTGTCGGTGGGACCGGCGTGCTGCAGAACCCCCAGGAAGTGCTCACCAGCACGGCGCGGGAACGCCTGTCGCATGTGCTCGACAGCGACTCAGACCGCATCATTGTCGGGCCCGATGAAGAAGGCCCCGGCAAGGCGACCGCCGCGGGCGACAAGCTCACCTGGCATTTCATCGCCGACACCGCAAACGACTTTGCGTGGGGCACGGCCAAGCACTTTGTCTGGAAGGCCACCCGCGCCACCGTTGCTGGCAAGGGACCGATCCCGGTCAACATGTTCTACCTCCCCGGCAATGCCACAAACTACGAGAACGCCGGCC
This sequence comes from Gemmatimonadales bacterium, assembly GCA_036267775.1. Taxonomy (GTDB): domain Bacteria; phylum Gemmatimonadota; class Gemmatimonadetes; order Gemmatimonadales; family GWC2-71-9; genus Palsa-1233. The sequence goes on along the minus strand of DATAVM010000163.1, from coordinate 12,035 downwards.
CGATCCTGCGCCATGCCATTGAGTTCTACGGCGCGCTCTGGATGCCGTTCTCCTTCCCGGTGCACAACGCCATCGACGGTCCCGACAACGGCATGGAATACCCGATGGTCGTGATGTCGAATCAGAGTCCGGCCGATCACGAAACCGGCCACGAGTGGTGGCCGATGACCGTGAGCGGCAACGAGACATGGTATGGCTGGATGGATGAAGGTTTCAATCAGTACATGAACATCATGTCGGACGCAGACGCCGCAGCCCGCCACGTCATTCAGCCGCGCGCTGGACGCGGCGGCAACGCGACGGCAACAGTGGCGCCGCGCGGTGGGTTTGCCGGACTCAACGGTCGTGGTGAGAGCTACGGCACCACCAGCGGCAGCGAAACGGAAGGCACGCTGATGTGGGACGCCAACTACGGCGGCCCCAACTACAGCTTCCAGGCATACAGCAAGACACCGCTCATGCTCTCCATGCTCGGCGGCATCGTCGGCGACTCCGCGGTGTTCCGCGCGCAGAGCGCGTACGCCAAGGCCTGGCGCTTCAAGCATCCGTCGCCGTGGGATTACATGTTCATCATGGACCACGAGCTGCACCAGAACCTCGACTGGTTCTGGTACTACTGGATGTTCACCACGGAAGCGGTCGACGGCTCGATCAAGACCGTGACGACGACGCCGACACACACGGCCGTCGTGGTCCATCAGGCCGGTGAGATGCCGTCACCGGTGGTGCTCGCCGTGCAGTTCGCACCGACGGGGCCCGCGATTCATGCGATGACCAACAGCCACATGCAGGACAGCGTCACCGCGATCGTCACGTGGCCGGTCGATGTGTGGTTCAGCGGCAAGCGCGACTTCACCGCGAACCTCACATTCGGTGCGCGCAAGATCGCCAGGATCACACTCGATCCGTACGGCCGCTTCCCGGATTGCGACACCGCGGACAATGTCTGGCCGCGCGACACGGCGGCTACGGCGCCAGCCGGCGGCCGCGGTGGTCGGGGTGGCGGCCGCGGCGGCGCCGGTGGCCGCGCACCCTGCGTCCAGTAACGGAGACCAGATGACCGACGGTCCGCTCGAACTGCATCTCATCGACGCCTTCTCGAGCGGGCCGTTCACCGGCAATCCGGCCGCGGTGGTGCTCCTGGACCACGCGCGGCCGGACAGCTGGCTGCAGCAGGTCGCGATGGAGATGAACCAGGCGGAGACGGCATTTCTGCTCCGCCAGGACGATGGCTGGTCACTGCGGTGGCTCACACCCGTCGCGGAAGTGGCGCTATGCGGCCACGCGACCGTTGCCAGCACGCATTTTCTCTGGGAGCGCGGCGATCTCGCCGTCGACCAGGTCGCGCGTTTCCACACGTTGAGTGGTGTGCTCACCGCAGTGCGCAACGCCCAGGGCGAGATCACGCTCGACTTTCCAGGAATTCCCTCGAATCCGCTCGCCCCGCCCGACGACATCGCCGCCGTACTCGGCGTCACTCCCCGCCAGACGCTTCGCGGCCGCTACGATCTGCTGTGCGTTGTCGACGACGCCGCGGCCGTGCGGCGGCTCACGCCCGACCTGGGCGCCATGGCCAAGTGGGACGCGCGCGGCGTCTCGGTTACCGCGGCGGGCGACCAACCCGGCATCGATTTTGTCTCGCGCTGTTTTTTTCCGCGCCTGGGCGTGCCGGAAGATCCCGTCACCGGCTCAGCGCATTGCGCGCTCGCGGTCTACTGGAGCAGCCATCTCGGGCGTGCGAAGGTGACGGGGTATCAGGCGTCGCCGCGGGGCGGGACAGTTCGCTGTGCGGTGGTGGGCGACCGGGTCCATCTCAGCGGCCGCGCCGTCACGACAGTGCGGGGCCAGCTGCTGGCGAGTTGACTGCTACTGCTTGATGGATTCGGTTGCCGGCTGCGGCAATGAGATCAGGACGCGCCGCAGCACGCTGATCACTTCGTTGTTGGCATCCAGCTTCTGCATCTTGCGCACCGACCGTCCATCCATCGCCACGAAAAGTCGCGTCCGCTCGTTGTCCATCGTGCAATCGACCACCCAGGTGTCCTTGGGCATCAGGTCGGAGCGTTCCACCAGGCTCAATTCCGCAAGCACGGTGATCTTGAGCCACGACCAGCCGCGCGGCACGGTATCGACGATCACGGGAACCAACGCCGTGTAGCCCTGATGCAAGGGCAGCGAAGCCACCACGATCTCCATGCCAAGCGCCGAGTAGGGCTCGACATCTTCCGTTTCGACGCGACGAACGCTGGACGCGCTGTTGCGCGGCCGGAAAATCCGCTGCACTTCGCGATGATTGTACTTGGTGATGTAGGTACCGGCCGGCGTCCACCGCCAGGTGGCGATCGGACGCAGCGTGACGCGGTCCAGCAGCACCGAGTCGCCGATCTGGCCGGCGGGGGTGTTCAGATGCCGCACCTGCTGCCAGACCGGCTTGCCCGCGATCCGTTTGGCCTCGAGTGCGAGTGACCCCTCGGGCGTCACCGAGTTCTCCTCGTCCTTGTTGGCCGAAATCCAGGCGAGGGACGTTTTGATCCGTCCGCCTTCCGGTGCCGGCGGCGCGTCGTCGTAGGGCAGGACCAGTCCCAGTGGCGCGCAGCCTCCGGCCGCCGACGCCAGCATCAGTGCGAAGAGAATCCCGAAACGTGTTGTCTTGTGTGACGCAGACACCAAAGCGTTCTCCGACCGGTGGCCACACACCGACCACCCGCACTGCCAAGGGGTACACGGAAGCGACGTCGCTGGATTGGATTGCGACAATAATGTAGCCTTTCCAGCCAGCATCGCCTACCATCCCCGGTTAACCCGTTCCACGGCGAGGCGTCTTCCGACCATGCCCATACGCCTACCCGCACCACTGCTGGCCTTGAGCTTCCTCACGGCCGCCACGGCCTCGGCTCAGATGCCGATGACCGCGGCCGATTCGGCGCGCCATGTGCTCGAACGTCTGAGCTATGGCGGCACCCCCGGGGAGGTCGAAAATGTGACACGTACCGGTGTCATGAAATGGATCGACCAGCAGCTCGGCTATAGCGACGTTCATGACCCGGCCCTCGAAGACACCGAGCGCTACTACGACGTGCTCCGGACCCCGGTCGCCGACATGGTGGCGATGCAGAACGACCAGCAGCTCAAGCAGCAGAAAGCGCAGGCGGTCGCCGACTCCACCGGCCGCGAGGCCGCCCTGGCGGCCATCCGGCAGGAGCAGCAGGCCAGCAAGAAGGGATTGCAGTTTCTCCTCGCCGGCCTCAACGCGGTCACCGTGGTGCGCGCAGCCGAGTCACAGCGACAGCTCGATGAGATCATGGTCGACTTCTGGACCAATCACTTCAACGTCTATGAGAACAAGAGCCAGGACCGGTCCTACTTTGCCGACTACCTCGAACGCACCATCCGCGGCAACGCGCTCGGCAAGTTCGAAGATCTGCTGATCGCCACGGCCAGGAGCCCGGCGATGCTGTTCTACCTCGACAACGCCCAGAGCGTCGCTGCAGGCACCGGCGTGGCCGGCGGACGCGGCCGCGGCGGCATGGTCGTTCGCCCCGGACTGGGCCGTGGTCGCGCGGCCCTCTTCCCGCCGCCGCGCGCCGGCACCTATCCGCCGCTGGGCGCGGGCGACCCCATGGATTCGGCCAGCGCCGAGCGGGCCAGAAAGGCGGCGGCGAACGCGCCGCGAGGTCTCAACGAGAATTACGCCCGCGAGCTGATGGAATTGCACACGTTGGGCGTCGACGGCGGCTACACCCAGCAGGACGTGATCAATGTGGCGCGCATTCTCACCGGTTGGACGATCGACCGGAAGAATGGGAGCTTCCTTTTCCGTCCCGGCGCACACGATCAGGGAGAGAAAGTCGTACTGGGCGAGGTGTTTCCCGCCGGACATGGCGAGGACGAAGGCATCCGCCTGCTCAAGATGCTGGCGACCAACCCGGCCACGATCCATCACGTGAGCTCGCAGCTCTGCGAGCGCTTTGTGGCCGATGCCGCGCCCGATGGCTGCATCGACGACGCGGTGCATGCCTGGGAGCGTACCGGCGGCGACATTCGCGAAGTCGTTCGCGCGATCGTGCGCTCGCCAGACTTCTGGGCGCCGGCCAATGTCGACAGCAAGGTCAAGACCCCGCTGGAGTTCGTGATCTCGGCCATGCGGGCCGTGGACGGCGTCCCGGATTCAACGCCGCGCATGGCGCAGCAGGTTGGCCGCCTCGGCGAGCCGCTCTTCCAGAAGCAGACACCCGATGGCTACGGCGAGCGTCAGGAGGATTGGGTCAACAGCGGGGCGCTGCTGGCGCGAATGAACTTTGCCGTCGCCCTCGCGAGCGGCCGCATGCCGGGTGTTACCGTCGATCTCGACAAACTTGTGCCACTGACCGAGGACCACGTGTCGCTGGTATCCGAGGTGAGCGACGCCGTGCTCGGCGGAGCAATGACCAAGCAGACGCGTGAGACGATCCTCAAGGAACTCGCCGACGTTCCCAACGCGCGCGCCGCCCGTGCGCTCGCGGTGGGATTCGCCATTGGTGGTCCGGAATTTCAACGGCAGTAAGGACGCTCATCATGCCTATCACTCGACGTGCCTTCGTGGCCGCAGGCGGTCTCGCCCTCGTCTCACTTGGTGCCGATCCGGTCTTTCTCGATCGCGCGGCGTACGCGCTGCGCGCCGCCGGGCCTGTGGCGAGCGGCAAGACGCTCGTCTGCCTGTTCCAGCGCGGCGCGGTCGACGGACTGTCGATGATCGTGCCGGCGGGCGACTCCTGGTACTGGCAGGACCGCCAGCGGATTGCACTGCAGAAGAATCAGCTCGTGCCGCTCGACGACATGTTTGCACTCAATCCGCGTCTCGCCGCGCTCAAGCCGCTCTGGGATCAGCGCTCGCTCGCGATCGTCCACGCCGTTGGCTCGCCGTCGACGACGCGGTCGCATTTTGACGCGCAGGACTACATGGAATCCGGCACACCGGACGTGAAGAACACCCCCGACGGCTGGGCCAATCGCTTTTGCACCAACGCCGCCGAGCACGTGAACACGCCGTTTCGCGCGGTGGCGTTCGGGCCGCAGTTGCCGCGCACGCTGGCGGGGAGTGCGCCGGCGCTGGCGATCGACGATCTCCGCACCTTCGGCATGCGCGCCGCACAGGCGCAGGGCGAGCAGAAGCTCACCCGCGCCTTTGAAGAGCTCTATCAGGGTGCGGCAACCGGATTGGTGGCCACATCGTCGGCGGAGAGCTTCGAGGCCATCAAGATGCTCAAGACCGCCAATCCGAGTGCGGTGGCGCCAGCCAACGGCGCGGACTACGGCAAGGGAAAGCTGGGCCAGAGCCTGCAGCAGATCGCACAGCTGATCAAGGCCGATCTCGGTGTCGAAATCGCTTTTGTCGACGTGGGCGGCTGGGACACCCATGTGAACCAGGGCGCCGATCAGGGCCAGCTGGCCACTCGTCTCGACGAACTCGGCAACACGCTCGCAGCGTTCACGACCGACCTCGGGCCGCGGATGCGCGATGTGGTCGTGGTCACCATGAGTGAGTTCGGCCGCACCGTGAAGGAGAACGGGACGGGTGGTACCGATCATGGACACGGCACCGCCATGATGATCCTTGGCGGCGACGTGAAGGGCGGCAAAGTCTACGGCAAGTGGCCCGGTCTCGCCCCGGACGCGCGCTACGAAGGACGCGACCTGGCGGTGACGACCGACTTCAGGGCGGTCTTTGGCGAGGTGCTCCACGGCCACCTTGGCGCCGCCGACTTGTCACGCGTCTTTCCCGGCTTCACCGGCGCCCCACCGATGGGAATGTTCGGCTGAATATCGATCATCCTGCCTGAACAACCCGGGAGGGAATGAGGCTAGCGCCCGTTCCCTCCCGGGTTAGCTTCAACCCCAGCTTCCATTTGCCAATCCGGTCACCGTTAGCGCCTGCCGTCCCGTTCGGCGGAGCGCGCCCCATTCCGCCCCCGGGGGACGTGCATGCGTCTGCGTCAGATCGCAGTGCCGGTGCTGCTTCGCGGTGCCTGCAACCATCCTGCCCTGCGGTCCAATCCGGGTCCCGTCGTGGTGCCACACCCGTCCGATTTGCACCGCTATCGCGGACTCGTGTCATGAGACAGCATTGCCTCGTCGCGATTCTCGTCGCCATCACCGGAACGGCGCGCCTCGGTGCACAGGATCCGGGCGGTCTGGTGGGGAGCGTGGTCGACGCCGCAACGGAGCGGCCGATCCGCGGCGCCGATGTCCGGCTCGATCACGGCCGGTTCCACGCCTCGACTGACAGCACCGGCGAGTATCACCTCCGTGGCATCCCACCCGGATCGCATGTGCTCGACGTGCTGATCCCCGGCTACCAGGCGGCGCACCGCGAGGAGGTGCCGGTCCGTGCGGGCGAAATCACCCGCGTCGACGTGCGCCTCGCACCGGTCGCCGTCCAGCTGACCGCGCTCACCGCCGTGGGCGTCCAGGATCCGGTGACCGATCCGCTCGCCACCGCCACCGAACAGCACATCAGCGCCGAAGAGCTCCGCCGGCTGCCAATCACCACCCTGGACGACGCGCTGGCGATGCAGGCCGGCGTGGTGGGGCAGAGCTATCGCGGTGGCCGGCCGGGCGATCAGGCGTTTGTCCTCGATGGCTTTGGCATCAAGAATCAGTTCGATGCGAGCACCAATTCTTCCGGTTTGCAGATTCCACCCGACCTGCTGACCGAAGCATCACTCGTGACCAACGGCTTTTCGGCGCGCTACGGCCAGGCGATTTCTGGCCTCATCAATGTGAGCACGCGTGACGGCGGCGACGCCTGGCACGGCCGCACGGCATATGAGACGGATCGCCCGCTCACCGGCGGCGCCGATCTGGGGATCGACCGGCTGGTCCTCGAGGCGGACGGACCGCTGACCAGGAAGATCACCGCCGTGGGCGTGATCGACCTGGCCGGACAGATCGACGGCGATCCCACCAGTGCGCCGCGCCCGGACAACCCGCTCGATCCGCGCTCCACGACGCCGTCACCTCTGCCGCACAACAGTTCGGAGACGTGGACCGCCGGCGGCAAGATCACCATTCCGATGTCGACCCGGCTGACCGCACGCCTCTTTGGTCTCGGCACCACGCAACAGCAGTACCTCTATGACCCGCGCTACAAGTACGATCCGGACTTTGCGCCCGCGAGTCGCACCGATGGTGCGCTCTTCACCAGCGATCTGCAGATCCTGCCGGGCAACAACAATCATCAGGGGCTGTCGGGCGACGTACACGTCGGCTATTACACCAAGGAGTTTGCGCGCGGCGCGGTCGCAGCCCCGGACTATTCCTTTGGCGCCTTCACCTTCAAACGGTTCAGTATTCAGGGCGAAGATATTGCCAAGTCGATGGACACCATCGGCACGCGCGGTGCGGTCGCCGGCTTCAGCGTTCCACAGTATGCGACCAACACGCCATACGGTGTGCCCGCCTTCTTCCTGAGCGATGCCTCCGAGGGGGAAATCGCCTGGAACCAGTTCTCCGAGCTTCGCACGCAGGTCGACATGAATCTCGCCATCAGTCGTTCGGCGAGTGTGCTCTTTGGCGGCGAATACGCGGCGCAGACGGTGAGCACGTTTCAGCGGATCTACGCCTTTGAGCCGGTGGGCACCGGCGACTCGGTCCCGCCGCCGACCGCCGCGCATTTCATGCCCGGCATCTCGGGGCTGTACACCGAAGGACGATTCGTCGCCAAGGATCTCGCCCTCACGGTCGGTGTGCGCTACGACGGCTTCACGCCGGGCGCGGTGCTCGCCAATACCACGCTGAGCGCGCGGTCGTCGATCAATCCTCGCGCCGCCGTATCCACCGTGCTCAACGGCGCCACCTTCGTGGTGAGTTTTGGCAAGTTCTCCGAGGCGCCGGATCTGCAGTATCTGATCGATCAGGCGTTCGACGACACCACGCGCACCGGACGGTTCCGGCAGGGCAATCCCGATCTGGGCTTTGAATCCGCGTCGCAGTTCGAAATGAGTGCGCGCGTGCGATTGCCGCAGTCGATGTCGCTCAAGGTGAATGTCTACGACAAGCGTCTCAGCGGCCTGGTGGCGTCGGTGCCCATCAACGTCAATCCGGATTCCAGCGTCTTTGCCAATGCCGACGTGGGCGAAGTGATCGGCGCGGAGGCGATTCTCGAATGGGAGCGTCGCGATGGCTGGGCCGCGCGGCTGGCCGGTACGGTGCAGCGCGCCACCGCGACGGTGACTGACGCCTTCGAATTGCGCAACCTCGTCACGGTCGACCCGGTGACGCACGACACCATTGCGGCCGGCCGGGCGCAGTTTCCGCTCGACTACGACCGACGCCTTTCGCTGATCGCGATGGTCAACGGCACCCTCAAGAGCAGCGCCGGGCCGAGTCTCTGGGGCTGGCGGCCGGCGGCGGGGCTCGAGATTGCGTTCGTCGGGCGCTACGCCAGCGGATTGCCGTATTCGCAGACCAATTTCGGCGGTGACTCGATCGTCGGCGGGATCAACGCGGAGCGGCTGCCGGCACAGTACACGATCGATGCGCTCATTCGCCGCCCGATTCGCATTGGCCGCGCGCAGGGCAGCTTCTATGTGGACGGCCGCAACATTCTCGGGACCGCGAACGAGACGAGCGTGCGCCGCGACACCGGCTCGCCGTTCGCGAGTGACAGCGTGATCAACACCATGGCGACGGCGGCCTACAACGCCAATCCCAACGCGATCCCGTACGAGTCGCCACGCTATCGCCGTGCCGCGGACCTCAACGACGACGGTGTCATCTCGGGCAAGTCCGAACTCTATCCGATGTATCAGGCGGCGGCACGCGACTATGTTCAACCGATCTTCTACTACGGCCCGCCGCGCGTGATCCGCTTCGGATTCGAGTGGCTCTTCTAGGATACCGCCATGCTGCTGCTGTTCTTGCTCATCGGGTTCGCTGCGGGACTGCTGTCGGGACTCTTTGGCATTGGCGGCGGGATCGTCATCGTGCCGGCCCTGGCCCTCGGCATGAAGTTCCAGCAGCAGCGAGCCGTGGGAACGTCGATCGCGGCGCTCCTGCTGCCGGTCGGAATTCTTGCCGCCTATGAGTACTGGAAGGGCGGCAATATCGACGTACGCGGCGCGGCACTCATCGCGGTGGGCATCACCGTTGGCGCAGGGGTCACGGCGCGATTCGCGCAGGGACTCGCGCCGCTGGCGATGCAACGTGCGTTTGCCGTGCTGCTGGTGGTGATGGCGGTGCGCATGTGGTTCAAGGCGGCCTGAGATGCCCGATTCCTCGCAGTCCATTCCCCGCCGCCGCTTTCTCGGCGGCGTCGCACTCACGGGTGCCGTGCTCGCCCTGCCGGTCGGTGTTGTGTCGGCCGCCGCGGTGCCCGCGGTCGCGGCCGGCGCGTGGGACGACCATTGGCTCAAGCAGCTCAAGGCACGCCACCGGGTCATCTTCGATTGCCAGACGTTGAGCGGCGACCTCGTGGGCTATCCGGGGCGCTATCTGGATGCGATGCTCGACGGCTATGGTGCCAAGCCGGGCGATGTGCAGATCGTGATCGGACTTTCGGGCAAGGCATGGCCCGCGGCACTCGACGACCAGCGCTGGCAGAAGTACAGCGCGGCGGGCCGCTTTGCCGGCAACGGTTCGCGCCCGGTCGATGCCGCGGCGATTGCGGCCTTTCAGAAGCGCGGCGCCACCTTTCTTGTCTGCGACGATGCGCTGCTCCAGGCCAGCCAGGACCTGGCCGCTGCCGGCGGAGCCGGCGAGGCGGCAACCATCCACACCGACCTCCGGGCCGGACTGCTGCCGGCGATCGTTGCAGTGCCCGCGATGTCGGCCGCGATCGCGCTCGCGCAGCAGCATCACTGCGCCTACATCGCCGCGTGACACGCCGGGCTCCTCCCCCCGCCGATTTCGATCATCGGTGGCTCGATCGCCTCAACACTCGCTTCCGCATGGTGTTCGACACGCATACCCTTGGCGCGGGTCTGCCGCTGGTGCGCGTCGCCGCGTTTCTCGATGCCTGCGAACACGACTACGGCGCGAGCGCCACCGATGTGCGCCCAGTCATCACCATGCACGCCCCCGCATACATCGGTCTCAATGATGCCGCCTGGGCGCGCTACACCATTGGCCCGCGCGATCCGGCCACCAAGCAGCCCTATGGCCGCAACATCTTCGCGTCCGAGCGCCCGGACGATCCGTACGCCACGATTGCGGTGCCCGTGCTGCAGCGACGCGGCGCCATCTTTCTCTTCTGCAACAATGTCCTCAAGAGTCTGGTGTCCTCATACGCCCGCCGGCTCAACCAGCCGGCCGACGCGGTGCGCGCCGATCTGATCGCGTCGTTCCTGCCGGGAGTCGTGCTGGTGCCGGCCGCGGTTGCCGCCACCGCGATGGCGCAGGAGCGCGGATGCGCATACACGGTCATTCGCTGACCCTGGCGGGTGCACTGTGCCTGCTGGTGGCGGGATGTCGTGCACCGCAGGTCCCCGAGACACTGCACGCGTTCGACGGCTCCGCCGTCCCCGCCGGAGCCGCTGGCGATGAGATCCTGCGTGGTCACGCAATCCTCGCGGACACGTACGATTCGCTGCACGACTACGTCACCAGCACATTGCGCTGCACGTCCTGTCACCTGGATGACGGACGCCGCTCGAGCGCGATGCCGCTGACCGCCGCCGCCGTGCACTTTCCGCGGTACAGTGCGCGCTCAGGAGCCACCGAAACGCTTCAGGACCGCATCAACGAGTGCGTGCGGCGCTCACTCGCGGGGCGCGCGCTGCCGGACAGCAGCAGCGCGATGCGGGATATGGTCAGCTATCTCACCTGGCTCTCGCACGGCGCGCCCGCGGGCACGCCGCCGCCGGATGCGGGCCTCGCGCTTGCGGCAGCGACTGCCGCAGACACGGCTCACGGCGGCGACGTGGCCGCTGGCAACCTCATCTACTTCAAGACGTGTGTGCGTTGCCACGCGGCTGACGGCAGCGGCACCCCGGGCGGCCCGCCGGTCTGGGGACCACAGAGCTTCAGCATTGGCGCAGGGATGGCGCGCCGCCGCACCGCCACTGCGTTCATCCAGCACAACATGCCGTACAATCAGCCCGGCGCGCTCAGCGACGCCGAAGCCGCCGCGGTCGCTGCATATATCACATCCCAGCCGCGTCCCGATCTGGTCGGCAAGGAAAACGACTGGCCGCGGGGAGATGCGCCAGTCGATGTCGCCTACGCTACCCGCGCAGGACGTCCGCTTCCCTGAGCGTCACGGCCTGATCGGAATTTCCTGCGGAATCGCGGCCCCGTCATGGCGTGGCTCGCTCGCGCCAAAGTGCACGCCGCCGGCCGTACCCAGCACGGCCTGTCCCCAGCCAAAGGTTCCACTCCTGGGCTGAATCACCCGCAGCACATGGCCCATCGCGCTGAGCGAATCGCGCACCGCCTGCGGCACCAGCGATTCAATATTGAAGTCGCAGCCGGAGAAGTTGGTCTTGGTAAAGCGGCCCGCTTCGAGCGCCTGCTGGATGTTCATGCCAAAATCCGCAATGTCCGACACAAACTGCGCGTGCGCCTGCGCCTGATTCCAGCCGCCCATGATGCCAAAGCCGATGCGAACGCTGTCCTTCTTCATGAACGCGGGAATGATGGTGTTGAGCGGCCGCTTGCGCGGCGCCAGCGTGTTGGCGCGATCCGCTTCCAGCGTAAAGAGTGCGCCGCGGTCGTGCAGCACAAAGCCGGCACCTGCGGGCACGAGTCCCGATCCGAATTCATCGTAGTTGCTCTGGATCAGCGATACGATGTTGCCGTCCTTGTCGATCACCGTGAGGTAGATCGTGTCGCCGCCCTTCTTGTCGGCGATCGACGCCTCATCCGATGGTGCAACGCTGCAGGTGGCACGCGTGGTGTCGATCAGCCGCGCCCGCTGGGCGGCATGCGCTGGGTCGAGCATCCCCGTCACGGGAATGTGCGACAGCGCCGGATCGCCGACATAGCGCAGCACATCGGCATACGCGAGCTGCTTGGCCTCCATCATCACATGGAGCGTGCGCGTCGACTGAAAGCCGTAT
>DATAVM010000162.1:0-4499 GCA_036267775.1 Gemmatimonadales bacterium | reverse complement strand
GGGCCAGATGGCCTCCGCGCCCGGTTTCGGCTTTTATTCAGGCATGCCCTTCGGGACGCTGTATGTCGTCGCCACCCCTCTCGGCCATCTGGGTGATCTTTCGCCCCGGGCGGCGGAGACGCTGCGTGCGGTCGACACCGTGGCGGCCGAAGACACCCGCCGAACCCGCCAGCTCCTGACCGCCATCGACGCGCACCCCCGGATTACGTCGTATCACGCGCATTCCACCGCCGGCCGCGCCGACGCGCTGCTTGCGATCCTGGCGGAGGGGCGCGATGTGGCGCTGGTGACCGATGCCGGCACGCCGGGGATCAGCGATCCGGGATCGGCGCTGGTCGCCGCTGCCAGAGTCATGGGAGCGCGCGTGGTGCCGATCGCCGGCCCGTCGGCGGTGGCGACGGCGCTCTCCGCTTCGGGGCTCGGTTGCGACCGCTATCTCTTTCTCGGCTTTGTGCCGCGCAAGGGACCGGACCGTCGCCGCTTGCTGGAACGCGCCGCGCGCGAGCCCTGGAGCATCGTGTTCTTTGAGGCGCCGGGACGGCTCGCCGAGCTTCTGGCGGAGTTGATCACGGTGTGTGGCGCAACCCGTCAGGCAGTGGTGGCGCGCGAACTCACCAAGATGCACGAGGAATTCCACGCGGACACACTCGCCGCGCTGCACGCGCACTATGAGGCGGCGCCGCCGCGCGGCGAGATTACAGTGATCGTCGCGGGCGCGGGCGACGCCATCGCGGATGACGACGACGCGCCCGATGCAGCAGAAGTGACGGCAATGATTCGGGACCGGCTCGCGGCCGGTGATTCCCGGAAGGATGTGGTGCGAATGATTGCGACGCGATTCGGATTGGCGCGCAACGAAGCCTATCAGATGGTGATGGCCGAGCCGTGATGCGACGCACGCTGCTGGTGACCGCACTGCTCGCCGTCGTTGCGCCGGGGACGGCCCCTGCGCGCGTGGCACCTGCGCCGCCGCGCGCGCGTGCCGCGACGCTGGTGGTGGGCCGTCTGCATTACGACGGTGGCGGCGACTGGTACGCCAACCGGTCGAGCCTCCCCAATCTCATCGCGGCCATTCGCCAGCGGACCAATCTGCCGGTCGCACCGCAGGAGATGGCGGTCAAGCTGACCGATCCGGAGCTCTGGGACATCGCGTTCCTGCATGCGACCGGTCACGGCAACATCCATTTCAGTGATGAAGAGCTGGTGATTCTGCGTCGCTGGCTCACGCAGGGCGGTTTCCTGCATGTCGACGACAACTACGGCATGGACGAATCCTTCCGCCGTGAGGTCAAGCGGCTTTTTCCCGACCGGCCGCTCGTTGAAGTGCCGCTCGATCATCCGATCTATCACCTGGTCTACGACTTTCCGCAGGGGATTCCCAAGATCCACGAGCATGACGGCAAGCCGGCGCAGGGCTTCGGCATCTTCATCGACGGCCGTCTGGTGCTCTACTACTCCTATCAAAGCGATCTCGGCAACGGCTGGGAAGACGAAGAGGTCTATCACGATCCGCCAGCCAAGCACGAAGCAGCGCTCCGGATGGGTGTCAATCTCTTTGCCTACGCGGTGGGGTACGGCGGATGAGCGATCGCGCGGCGCACGCCTTGCTGACTGCCGCGCTCGACCGGGCGGGCCGCTCGCTGCGTGGGCTGCACGGACTCGCGCGGATGCTTGCCGCCGCGGCCTTCGCGCTCGGGCTGGTTGCGCTGGCAGCGTGGCTTGCTCGCGCCGGCGTTGCCGGTCCGGCGTGGGTGCTGGCGCTGTGGCTGCTGGTGCTGCTGGCACTTGTCGCCGGCGTCGTGCTGGCGCGCCGCGCGATCGGGCGTTTCCGTCCGCGCGACCTCGGGGCCGTGCTCGAGGCAACCGGCGCGTGGCGCCGCGGTGCGCTCACGACGGTACTCGATCCGGTCGTGGGCGGCACGAGCACCGCACTGCATGATGCCGCTGTTGTCGCACGCGCGACCGAAGTGAATGAACGCGCTGCGGAGGCACTGGCCAGTGTCGTTGGACAGCAGCGGACGATCGTGCGGCGAGCCGCATTCGTCGCGCTTGGTGCGTTGATCCTGCTGGTGGCGGCGCGACCGTCGGTGGGGCGCGCCACCGTGCTCTGGCAGCCACTCGATGCGTGGAACGCACTCACCGCTCCCGTGCGGCTCGTGGCACGACAAGCGGCCGTCGCACGTGGCCAATCGGCCACACTCGACGTGACGGCGTTCGGATATCGCACCGCAACACTCTACACGCGCGCTCCGGGTGAGCAGTGGCACACAACCGAAGTCCGGCTCGACGATGCCGGCCGCGCCGTGATCACCACGCAACCGCTGAGCGCCGAGCTGGTGGCGCGGGTCGATGCGGGAGGGCGGCGCTCACCCGAAGTACATGTGACCATTCAGCTCGCAGCGTTTCTCGGCAGCTTTACGGTGACGGCGCATTATCCCGCGTATCTCGCGCTTGACGACGAAACGTTGCCAACGACGGGCGACACGCTGCTGCTTCCGGAAGGAACGCGGCTCGTGCTGGACGGGCGCGCTACGGTTCCTCTGGCCGCGGCGCATCTGGGTGGTGCTGATGGAGTGATTCCCCTGGCAGTAGCGGGGATGGCGTTCCGCGGCGAGCTGGTGCCGCAGCGATCGGCGACATGGCAACTGATGGTGACGCCAGTGAGTGGCGTGCTGGGCGGCGAGCGGCCGTCGCTCACTGTGCGCGTGATCGCCGACAGCGCGCCGGTCGTGGACATTCCGATTCCCGGCATGGATACCGTTGCCGGCGCGAGCTTGAACTTGCCGCTGGTAATCTCTGCACGTGACGATCACGGACTGACGGCACTTGCGATCGAAACGCGGCGCGGCGCGGCGGCGCCGGCGCGCATGGCGGTGGCGTTGCCACCGGATCGTGGAGATCGCGCGCTCGTCACGCTCTCGCTCGATCTGGCGGCACTCGGCGCCAAGCCCGGCGATACGGTGCACTACGTCGCGGTGGCGCAGGACAACGCGCCGGCGCGCCATGCGGGCCGTTCGCGCGAGTATCTCATCCGGATTCCCACCGAAGCCGAGCAGCGCGAGGCGCGCACTGCCGAGACGGGCGCGACCGGTACGGCACTCGATTCATTGCGCAGTGCCGCCGGGCGCGTGCAGCGCAGCGCGGAAGACCTCACGCGCGGTCAGGCGCGGAGCGATCCCAAACCCGGGAACAACGCCACGCCGGATGGGCAACCCAAGGCGCCGCCACCGCTCGATGCCGTGCGCAAGGCGCAGACCACGGCGGACGACCAGCAGAAAGTCCTGGACGATGCCGCCAAGCTCCAGCGGCAGGTGACCGATCTCCAGAACGCGGCCCAGCGCGCTGGTCTGACGGACACGTCGCTTGCACGGCAACTCCGGGACATTGGCAAGCTGCTCGATCAGGCGTTGTCGCCGGAGCTCAAGGCCCGCCTCGATTCGTTGCGCGACGCGCTCAAGAATCTCGATGCCGACCAGATGAATGCGGCAATGCAGCAACTCGCCCGCGACGAGTCGCAGCTCAAGCAGGCACTCGACCAGGCGCAGGAACTCTTCAAGCGCGCGGCACTGGAGACCGATCTCGCGAATGTGGCGCAGGAAGCCCGCGATGTCGCCGCCGCACAGGACACCGCCCTGCGCAAGCTCGCCACACCAGACAGCGGGCGCAGCGCGTCGGCCGAGCAGGCGCTGGCCAGGCGTGCGGACTCCCTTGCCGCGGCACTTGACCGCGCAGCTGCCAAGGTGCCGGGCGATTCCACTCGTCACGCTTTGAGCGACGCTGCCACCCAGGCGCACGCCGCCGCCGGCGACATGCAGCGCGCGGCGCAGGCGGCGCAGCAACAGCAGACTGGGCAGGCGCAATCGGCAGCCAAGGCAGCCGAAGACAAGCTGGGACCGCTCGGCAACAAGATCAGCAAGGCGCGCCAGGGGATGCAGCAACAGATGCGGGCGGAGGTGATGCGCGCCCTCGACCGGGCATTGCAGGAGACATCGCGCCTTGCCGCTGAGCAGATGGGCGTGTCGGATGCGATCGACCGCGGCGCGATCCTGAGTGACACGCGCGCCGAGCAGGGCATGATCGAAGAGGGGGCCGCCAAGGTGATGCAGCAGGTGATCGCGGTGGCGGCGACGAATGCACTGATTTCGCCGCAGGCCGGCGTCTCGATTGCGGCCGCACGCGATGCGATGCGGAGCGCGGTCACGGCGATGTCTGCGGCGTCGCCGGATCTCCATACGGCTGGCGTTCAGGCCGGCGACGCGGTGGACGCGCTCGATGTGGCCGCCTTTGCGCTGATGCAGTCCAAGGACAAGGTCGACGGGTCGCAATCGGCGACCGGCATGCAGGAAGCGCTCAGCGAGATGCAGCAGATGGCGGGCAAGCAGGGACAGCTGGCGCAGCAGGCGTCCGGCATGATGCAGCAGGGACAGATGGGCATGCAGCAGATGCTGCAACTCGCCGCGCAGCAGCGGGCGATTGCGCAGCAGATGGCCCGCCTTCGT
>DATAVM010000161.1:0-8706 GCA_036267775.1 Gemmatimonadales bacterium | reverse complement strand
CTCGCCGGTTGCGGCCCCGCGTCACTCGGCCCTGAGCACCGTCACCGGGTCGACCCGGGCGGCGCGGCGCGCCGGTATCACAGCGGCAATCCCGGTCTGTGCGGCAAGTACGGCAATGGCCAGGAGGTAGGCTGCCGGGTCCGCCGGGCGCACGCCAAAGAGATAGGGTGCGAGCGCTCGGCCGAGCCACATGGCTGCCACAATGCCCGCGGCCGCACCGATCGCCGCGCCCACCGCGGTCTCCCGCAGCATCAGCGTGGTGAGCGACCGCATCGACGAGCCCAGCGCCAGGCGAATGCCCGCTTCGCGCCGGCGTCGCGCCACGGTGCGCGAGATCACGCCAAAGATCCCGACTGCGGACAGCAGGCAGCCGATGATGCCAAAGAGTGAGCCCAGCAGGGTCCGATACTTCTCCTCTGCATATGAATGTTCCACCAGCGTCGGCACCGGATCTACTGTGCTCACGGTCACGGCCGGGTTGATCGCGGCAAGCCGTGCGCGAATGTTGCGCATCAAGGCCGCGCCATCGCTGGCGCCGCTCGCGCGCATCAGGTACGACATCCAGCTCCCTGGCCACTGTGCATCGGGAATGTAGATCGACGGCTGGAACTCCTTGGCAAGCCCGGTGTAATGCACGTCGGCGGCCACGCCGATGATGGTCCATTGATGGCCCTGCCAGATGACCCGCGCGCCCACGGCCTGCGTGCCCGCAAAATCACGCTGCGCCTCGGCTGCGGAGACAATCGCCACCGGCTCGCTCCCGGCGTTGTCGGTGGGAGAAAAGTCGCGCCCCGCCACGAGCGGTACCCGCAAGGTATGGAGATATCCCGGGAGCACTACGCGCTGTTGCACATCGCGCGGTGGAGCGTCGGGGTTGTCTTCCTGGCCCACAATTCTGATGGGCGAACCGCTGCCGCCGCCGCTGTAGATCGGACTGTTGGCGCCACTCACCGACCCCACGCCCGGAATTGCCGCGAGCTCGCGGAGCGCAGTCGTCTGATAGGCCACATCGGTGGCGCTGTCGCCCCAGATGCGCGATGGTGCCGACAGATACACCTGAATCAAGCCGTTGGGCGCAAAGCCGGGATCGACCGACATGAGCCGGACCAGCGAGCGGCCGAGCAACGAACAGCCGATCAGCATCACGAGCGAAAGCCCGACCTCGATCGCCACGAGCGCCCGTTGAATGCGATGCTCGCCACGCGCGGTCTGCCCCGCGCCCACGCGCACAGTGGAGTGGCTGCCCCAGCGCAGCAGCGCCAGCGTGGGCAACACGCCGAACGCGATGCCGGTGACAAGCGCACAGGCCGCCGCAAAGAGGAAGACGCGGCCGTCGTAGCGCACATCGCTCAAACCCGGAATCTTTCCCGGTGCGAGTGCGACCAGCGCACGCGTGATTGCCCAGCCGAGCGGCAGGCCGGCAATGGTGCCGCAGCCGGCGATCATCACGCTCTCGGTGAGCAGTTGGCGCACCAGCCGGCCCGGTGTGGCGCCGAGTGCGGTACGCGCAGCGATCTCCGGCTGCCGTCGCGCAGCTTCGCCAAACATCACGGTCGCCACATTCACGCACGCAATCAGCAGCAGCAATCCCACGGCACCAGCGAGAATCAGCAGTGATCCGCGCACGGAACCGACCTGATCGTCCTGCCAGTTGGCCGCGCGTCCCGACGTACCGCCCGCAGTCCCTTTCCAGCCCACTTTGACCGCGGTGAGAATGCGCGCCACGTCGGCGCTGGCCTGCGCCGTGGTGACGCCCCGCGCCAGGCGGCCAAGACCGCGGTAGCTGCGATTGTGCTGACTCGGCGCGTCGTACTTGCCCTGAAACGCCGGCAGCCAGATGGCCGGCGTCGGTACGCTGCGATCGAGCCGCACTGCCGGGGGCATCACGCCGACGACCGTGTACGGGTTGTCGTCAAAGGTGATGCTGCGCCCAATGACGGCGCTGTCGCCGCCAAAGTCGTGCTGCCAGGCTTCCCAACTGAGCAGCGCGATCCTGGGGCCGCCCACCGCGTCTTCGCCCGGCAGAAACGCACGGCCAACGACAGGGCGAACGCCGAGGAGGCCAAAGATCGATGACGTCACGCGCACACCACCCACGCTGGTCACTGCACCGCTCGCGTCGGCGAGCATCCCGTTGTCGGATTGCCAGGCGGCCACTGCGCTGAGTGTGTGGGCCTGATCGTGGAGCGCCTGGTAGTCGCCCTGACCAATGACGATGGAATTCCAGGGGAGAGAGATGGCGCTCTGGTGATGTATGGATTCCTCTACGGCCCAGATCGCCACCAGTTGCTCCGGATGAACAAACGGCAATTGTCGCAGCATCACGCCGTCGGCCACGCTGTACATCGCGGTGGCGGCGCCAATGCCGAGTGCCAGGGGAACGATGGTGAGCAGGGCAAAGCCCATGCGCTTGCGCAACATGCGAAAGGCATAGCCAACGTCCTGCACGAGATTGCTGAGGTAGCGCGTGCGTCGCACGGATTGCTCGCGATCGGTCGCGAGTTGCCGGCACTCTGCGGCCACGCGTGCGCCGTCGCGGAATTCTTCGCGGGCAAGCCGCTCGGCGGCGTCGCGGTCGTAGCCCTGTGCCAGGAGATCGCGGACGCGCATGTCGAGATGGAATTGCAGCTCGTCGCGCACTTCTTCGGCGGGCGACGGTTCGAAGATCGGATCGGGCAGCGGCTGGCCGGTAGAGTCGGTCATGGTCATGCCTCCGCGAGCAGCAGACGTGAGACGGCGCCGGCGAATTGGAGCCAATCGGTCGTTTCGGCGGCGAGGTGTTTCCGGCCCGCCGCGGTCAGCTGATAGAACTTGGCCGGCCGGTCGAGCTCCGACATCCGGCGATCACTCTTGATCCAGCCGCGCTTCTGCATGCGGTAGAGCGCGGGATAGAGCGAGCCCTCTTCGACG
Organism: Gemmatimonadales bacterium; assembly: GCA_036267775.1. Lineage (GTDB taxonomy): Bacteria > Gemmatimonadota > Gemmatimonadetes > Gemmatimonadales > GWC2-71-9 > Palsa-1233. The sequence goes on along the minus strand of DATAVM010000161.1, from coordinate 5,796 downwards.
CGAAGAATGTCGCTCGAGGTGGCTTCGAGCCAGCGCGCAATGGCGTAGCCGTGGCGCGGTCCCCAGGTGAGGGTCTTGAGGATCAGGATTTCGAGGGTACCGCGGAGCAGGTCGCGAGCGGGCACGGTGTCTCCATACCTTGAGTTCTGGGTATGATACCTAGAGTTCTATGGTATGACACCTGATCGCGGCAAAACGTTGCATGGGGGTGATCGGGCTGCGGGCCCGATCGGAGCGGTGCCGAGTGTGAAGCGGGCAATGATTGGGGAGGGGCTGGCGGCGTGCTGCGAGGTCAACGAGTGGGCCCAGAGGGAGTCGAACCCCCAACCTTCTGATCCGTAGTCAGATGCTCTATCCAGTTGAGCTATGGACCCGGCACTCGTCGCGCGCGCATGGGCGGTACAAGACTCGAACTTGTGACCTCTACGATGTCAACGTAGCGCTCTAACCAACTGAGCTAACCGCCCGGTGACAACAACGGGCAGACGAGCCCTGAGGGCCGACTGCCCATCGTTCCTGCATGGCGGGGGTGGGATTTGAACCCACGACCTCCGGGTTATGAGCCCGGCGAGCTACCAGACTGCTCCACCCCGCGACGTATATCCTGTGGGACCGCAGGTCCCGAAGCATCGCTCACCCTTGCCGAGCGATCCTTCCATCCTTCCGTAACCCAGAGCGGGAAACGGGACTCGAACCCGCGACCCCAACCTTGGCAAGGTTGTGCTCTACCAACTGAGCTATTCCCGCATCACGCGCCGAAGCTATCGTTGCGCCGGGCCCGATGCAACACCAACATGCGCACCACCATCATGGAGGCGAGGGGGATCGAACCCCTGACCTCGTGAATGCCATTCACGCGCTCTCCCAACTGAGCTACGCCCCCATTGTCCGCCGTGACCGCGCATTTGTGCCGATTTCCTGCCGGTCCGACGGGCCCGACAAGCTATCCGCCGCTCCCGGGGGTGTCAAGGAAAATGACGCCCGGCTCGTACCCTCTTTCGCGCCGCGGATCGCGTACGTATGCTCTTTGGCGTTCCCGATGACCTACGACGCCGACCGCAGCAGCCTCGATCAATACCTGTATGAAGTGTCGCGCACTCCGCTGCTGACACCCGCACAGGAAATCGCCATCGCGCGCCGCGTACGCAACGGCGACGAAGTGGCGGTGCAGGAGCTCGTCGCCCGCAACCTCCGCTTTGTCATCTCCATTGCCAAACGCTATCAGAACCGCGGCCTGCCGCTGCCAGACCTGATTGGCGAAGGCAATGTTGGCCTCATGGTGGCCGCGCGAAAGTTCGATCCCGAGCAGGGCGTCAAGTTCATCTCGTACGCAGTCTGGTGGATTCGGCAGTCCATCCTCGCTTCGATCGCGCGCAACGGCCGCACCGTGCGCGTGCCGCTCAATCGCACCGCCGACCTGGCGCGCATCGTCCGCGCCGCCGAAACACTCCGCCAGGATCTTGGCCGCGAGCCCACGCCCGAAGAGATCGGCCGCGCGACCGATCTCAGCGTCGACGTGGTGCAGGCGCTCGCGGTGCTCAACCGGGCGGAGGTGCGGCTCGACGCGCCGCTCGACCCGGGTGGCGAGCGCACGCTGATCGACCGCTTTGTCCGCGATGAAGTGGCCGATCCCGAAGAAGAAGCCATGCGCCACTTTCTGGCCGAGGAGGTGCAGCGGGCACTTCGCACGCTCCCCAGCCGCGATTCGCGCGTGCTCCGGCTCTACTTCGGCATCGACGGCGATCGCGAGCACACGCTCGAAGAGATCGGCGGCATGCTGGGGATCACGCGCGAGCGAGTCCGGCAGCTGCGCGATCGCGCGTTGCGCCGGCTCCGCAACGGCGAGGTGGGGACGGCGCTGGCGTCGTTCGCGGCGTGAGGGATAAGACCTGAGGGATGAGACCTGAGGGAAGCGAAGAGCCGCCGCGCCACGTTCGATTTGTCATCCTGAGCGCAGCGAAGGATCTCAAGCTCCCCTGCGATGCTCCGCCCGCACGTCGCTCGGGCGGCGGCTCTCGGTGTCATCCTGCGCGCGAGACTCTTCGCTGCGCTCAGAGTGACAAACCTCAGGCCGCATGCCTCCGGTCTCATGCCTCACGCCTCAACTATTACCTTCCACCAATGGCCAAGAAGAAAGCGGAGCGCGAGGTATCTGCCGGAGGCATCGTCTTCAGACGCGATGCCGATGGCACGCCGCGTTTCCTGCTCATCAAGGACAGCTACAATCACTGGGGATTTCCCAAGGGGCATCTGGAAGACGGGGAATCCCCGGTCGTGGCAGCACTGCGCGAGACCCACGAGGAGACCGGCCTCGAGCACCTGATCGTGAGCGGGCCGATCCGCATCATCGACTGGCATTTCCGTTTTCGCGGCCACTACATCCACAAGTTCTGCCACTTTTTTCTCTTCGAGTCGCCGCACGGCGATGCCAATCCGCAGGTCGACGAGGGAATCACGGCGGTGCGCTGGGAACCACTCGACGAAGCGCTCGAGGCGTTGAGTTACGACAACGCCCGCGGCGTGTTGCGGCGCGGTTCCGAAATGGCGCGGACACTGGTGGCGGTGGGGCAGGGACGCAGCCGGCCTCGCCCCGAGCCGATTCCTCCCGCGCACGCGTCCTGAGCGATGCCGGCCGTCGCGGCGCTTCTCGAGCGGCGCCCGGCCATGCTCGCGCTCAAGCGGGCGCTGCCGCGCAACTCCTTCCGCTGCCTCGTCGCGCGCTCTCCATCGCATCTGGCATCACTTCTCAGCCGCCACCTGATCGACACCGTCATCGTGGGTGGCGAAGCGGCCCGCGGTCCCGTGCTCGAAGCGCTCCGCCGCGACTTTCCCGCCCTTCCCGTTCTCCTCTATGCACCGCTCCGCTCCGACGATGCGGAGTGGCTCGAGCGATTGCATCGGGCGCGTGGTGTACGGCTTGCCATCGAAGGCGTCGACGAGCCCGTGCTGCCGCGACTGGTGAGTCGCCAGAGTCTGACGGCGCGGCGCCTCGCCGACCTGGAGCCGCTGGCGGCCCAACTCGATCTGGCTGATCCGCTGCAGCTCAAGGCCTGGCGGCTGGTGATCGCCGAGGCGCCGCGAGGACTGACAACCGCCGCGGTGGCCCGGCGCTGCAAGCTTGCGCGGGAGACCGTCTCCCGCCGCTTTGCCGCCGGCGGGGCACCCTCGCTCAAACGCGCCATCGATGCGGTCCGTCTGGTGGCCGCCGGCCAGTTGCTGGCCAATCCCGGTTATCGCGTGGCCGACGCGGCTCGCCTGCTCGGCTTCTCCTCGGTCTCCCTCCTGCAGCAGACGGCGCGGCGCACCCTCGGCGTCTCGGCGCGGCAAGCCGCGACCCTCCACGGCGAGCGTCTGGCCGAGCGGCTCAAGGCCGATCAGGACTGGCCCGCGTGGCGCTAGGCCGCAGGAAAGGCGCGCTCCCGGCGCGCTTGGCGGGTCCGCGACTTGTGACTATTTTCACAAGCTTGTTTCCGGACAGCTCCGGAAAGCGTCCGTCACCCTCAGCCACTGTGTGCAATGGCCACTGATACGATGCTGCGCCCCGGCGAATTGAAGGAGATCCTCCTCAAGGAAATCGAGGCGGCGGATCTGGGTTCGCTCGATGTAAACGACGTCGGCACCGTGCTCGAGGTGAAGGACGGCGTCGCGCTGATCTACGGCCTCAAGCGGGCGATTGCCGGCGAGATGCTGCAGTTCTCGGTGCGCGAGACCGGCGAAACGATCGCGGGACTGGTCCTCAATCTGGAACAGGACTCGGTCGGTGCGGCGATCATGGGCGATTACCTCAAGCTCAAGGAAGGCGACGAGGTGCGTTGCACCGGCCGCCTGCTCGAGGTGCAGACCGGTTCCGGCGTGCTGGGGCGCGTCGTCGATGCGCTCGGCAATCCGATCGACGGGCTGGGGCCGATCAACACAGTGTCGGCGCGGCCGGTGGAAATGATTGCGCCCGGTATCATCGTGCGGCAGCCGGTGACCGAGCCGCTGCAGACCGGCATCAAGGCGATCGACTCGATGATTCCGATCGGCCGCGGTCAGCGCGAGCTGATCATCGGCGATCGCGGCACGGGCAAGACGGCGATCGCGATCGACACGATCATCAATCAGAAGGGCACCGGCGTCATCTGCGTGTACGTCGCCATCGGGCAGAAGCGCTCGACGGTGGCCACGGTGGTGGAACGGCTCAAGTCCGCCGGCGCGATGGACTACACGGTGGTGGTCGTCGCGTCGGCATCCGACCCGGCGCCGCTGCAATTCATTGCGCCCTACACCGGTTGCGCGATCGCCGAGTATTTCATGTATGAGGAGGGGAAGGCCACCCTCTGCGTCTTTGACGATCTGTCCAAGCAGGCTGCGGCGTACCGGCAGATGTCGCTGATTCTGCGCCGGCCGCCGGGCCGCGAAGCCTATCCGGGCGACGTCTTCTATCTGCACTCACGCCTGCTCGAGCGCGCGGCCAAGATCGGTACCGATCCCAAGGTCACGGCGTTCGATCCGCGCATCAAGGTGCCGGGCGGCTCGCTCACCGCGCTGCCGATCATCGAGACGCAGGCCGGCGACGTGTCGGCGTACATCCCGACCAACGTGATCTCGATCACCGACGGCCAGATCTTCCTGCAGACCGATCTCTTCTATGCCAACGTCCGCCCCGCGGTCGACGTCGGCATCTCGGTGAGCCGCGTGGGCGGCAACGCGCAGATCAAGGCGATGAAGCAGGTTGCCGGTCCGCTGCGTCTGTCGCTGGCGCAGTTCCGCGAGCTCGAAGCGTTTGCGCAGTTCGGCTCCGACCTCGATGCGGCGACCCAGCGTCAGCTGGCGCGCGGTTCGCGCATGGTCGAAGTCCTGAAGCAGCCGCAGTACCAGCCGGTGCCGGTCGAGCAGCAGATCGTCGCCCTCTACGCGGTGACCAACGGTCACGTCGACGACGTGGAAGTGCGTCACGTGCGTCAGTGGGAGCACGATTTCATCGCGTGGCTCCTGAGTTCCAGGCCGGACGTGCTCAAGAATCTGCGCGAGCGCAAGGTGCTGGACGACGCGATGAAGAGCGAGCTCGACAGCGCGATCGCCGCCTTCAAGCCGATGTTCAAGACGGCGTAAGATGGCTTCCAATCGTGCGCTCAAGGGGCGAATCCGCTCCATCGGCAACACGCGCAAGATCACCCGGACGATGGAGCTGGTGGCCACGTCCAAGCTCAAGCGTGCGCAGGAGCGGGTGATCGCGTCGCGCCCCTACGCGCAGGCGTTGCGCGATGTGATCGGCGATCTCGCGTCGCCCGATCTCGCGTCGCAGTTTCCGCTGCTGCGCCAGCCGGTCCCGCCAGCCAAGGGCGGCCCCGACCGGGCGGTCGTGATTCTCATCACGTCCAACCGCGGGCTCGCGGGTGGCTTCAATTCCAATCTGATCAAGGAAGCGCGTCGGCGCATCGGCGTGCTCGAGAGCGAAGGCTATCGCGTCGAGCTGATGGGCATTGGTCGCAAGGGCATCGGCTACTTCAAGTATGTCGGTCGCACCTTCCGCAGCGAGCGCACGGATATTGGCGACCGTCCCACGGCCGAGCACGCGGCGTCGGTGGTTGACGAACTGATCAAGGATTTTTCGGAAGGCCGCGTTGGCCTGGTCGAGCTGGTGCAGTCGCATTTCATCAGCGTGATCAATGCGCCGCCGGTGACGGCGCGCGTGCTGCCAATTGAAAAGCCCGCGGGCAAGGGCGGCGCCAAGCCCGATTATATCCTTTCGCCCGATCCGGCGGCACTGCTCGAATCGCTGTTGCCGCTGTATGTCAAGAACACGGTGTATCG
>DATAVM010000160.1:0-2947 GCA_036267775.1 Gemmatimonadales bacterium | reverse complement strand
GGGCGGGGCGGCCGCGGCGGCAACGGCACGCCTGGCCGCACGGGAACGTCGCTCTTCAAGTCCACCGATGAAGGCGTGACGTGGACGGAAATCACCGGGCACGGCCTGCCGCAGAACATGACCGGCCGCACATCGATCGCGGTGGCCAATAACACCAATTCGCAGCGGATGTATTTCATCGGCAATTTTGGCCTCTACCGCTCCGACGACGGTGGCGCCAACTGGCGCCAGATGGCCGCAAACGACCGCCGCATCGCGAATGGGCAGAACGGCTATAACTGCGGCGTGTACGTCGATCCGCAGAATCCCGACATTGTCTATACGATCAACACGTCCAGCTTCCGTTCGCTCGACGGCGGCAACACGTTCGCGGGATTCAAGGGTGCTCCTGGCGGTGACGATCCGCAACAGATGTGGATCGATCCGACCAACGGCCAGCGCATGCTCCTGGGCGTGGATCAAGGTGCGACGGTGTCGCTCGATGCCGGCAAGACGTGGAGTGGCTGGTACAACCAGGCCACCGAGCAGGTCTATCACATCTCGACCGACAACTCGTATCCGTACTGGGTCTACGCCACGCAGCAGGATGCCGGTTCGGTCGGCACGCGGAGCCGCGGCGATCTGGGCGAGATCACCCCGTTCGACTGGTATCCGACGGCCGGCTATGAATTCGGCTCGATCGTGGCGGATCCGCTCAACCCGAAGATTGTGTACGCAGGCGGTCCCGCGAGCGGGATCGTGAAGATCACGTATCCGAGTGGGCAGTGGAGCAACGTGTCGCCCAACGTCGAGACCACTGCAGGACTGCGGAAGGTGGGCAACCAGCCGCTGGGGTGGAACGCGTCCAATCCGCATGAGCTGCTCGCTGGCTTCCAGTACCTCATGGCGACGACCGACAGCGGAATGCACTGGAAGAAGCTCTCGCCCGATCTTGGATATCCCAAGGGCGTGACACCTCCGGCAGAGACCGGCGGACGCGGCGGGCGCGGCGGCCGTGGGGGCGGTGGCCAACCGGCCGGTGGTGCCATCGAATCGTTCTCCACCTCGAGTGTTGTACCGGGCGTGATGTGGGTTGGCACCAACAACGGCCTGATCAAGGTGACGAGAAATCACGGTTTGACCTGGACCGACGTGACGATTCCCGACTTGCCCAACCCGACGCGCGCCGACATCTCGGCCATCGACGCGTCGCATCAGGACGCGGGCACCGCGTATGTCGCGATCGACTATCACGGCATCGGTGTGTACACGCCGTGGCTTTACCGGACGCACGACTACGGCAAGACGTGGACAAAGATCGTCAGCGGAATCGCGACGTATCAGGCGAGCGGTGCGTTCACGCGGGTGATTCGCGCGGACACCAAGCGTGCAGGGCTGCTGTTCGCGGGCACCGAGAGCGCGATGTACGTCTCGTTTGACGACGGCGATAACTGGCAGTCGCTGATGCTCAATCTGCCGAACACGTCGTACCGCGACATGGTGATCAAGAACAACGACCTGGTGGTCGGCACCTATGGCCGCTCGATCTGGATTCTTGACGACATCTCTCCGCTGCGGCAGATGACGGCCGCCATGGCGAACGAGCCGGCTCACCTCTTTGCTCCAGGCGCGGCAGTGCGGCAACGGCGCAATGTGAATGGCGACACGCCGTTTCCGCCGGAAATTCCGCACGCCGAGAATCCACCGCTCGGCGCGGTGATCTATTACTCGCTGGCGGCCAAGCCGAGCGGCGACATCATGCTGGATGTCACCGATGCGGCGGGCCGTCCGGTGCGTCATCTGTCGAGTGCGCCGATTCCCCCGCTCGAGGGACCGCCGCCGGTGCTGCCGGATTTCTGGCTCGAGCATCCGCAGCCAATGCCCACGGACGTCGGCCTCAACCGCATCAACTGGGATCTGCGGTACGACGCGCCGCCGTCGTTTTCGCATAGCTACGAGATCAACGCGAACCCAGGCGAGACGCCAGCTTCACCTGAAGGCCCGCTGGTCGTGCCTGGCGTATACACGGTGACGCTGACGGTCGACGGCAAGTCGTACGCGCAGAAGGTCGCGGTGACCAACGACCCGCGCTCGCCCGCGACGGCCGCCGCCGTGGTGGAGCAGCACGATCTGCAGATGAAGATGTACCTCGGCGCCAAGGAGGCGTTCGCTGGTTTCACCGCGGCCAACGCGTTGCGCGCCGCGGCCACCAAGGCAGTGGGTGAGAATCCGTCGCCGGCAGTGCAGGCGGCACATACGACGTTCGACTCGCTGATCGGCAGGATTGGTGGCGCGGGCGGCGGTGGAGGCGGGCGTCCAGGTGTGCGGCCGAATGCGGCAGCGGCGCCCGGTGTGGCACCGGAACCGAACTTTGGCGCGCTCATCTCAGCGCTCGATCGTCAGATGACCGGTCTCGACAACGGCGACATGGCGCCGAACGAGCCGACGATCGATGCATTCAAGCCGAGCTGTGCGGATCTGCAGACGGCGGTCAAGCACTGGAATACGGCGATCACGACGGGCCTGTCGGCGTTCAATGCGGTGCTGACAAAGACTGGTGCGCCGGCGGTGGCGGCGCCGAGTGCGCTGCAGGTGCCGGTGTGTGTGGTGGTGGCGGCGGCGCCGAGGCCGGCGGTGAAGGCGGGGGGGTGAGTGCGTCGTAAGCCGCACCAGGCGATTGACGACGCATCGCGTTGGGGACGCAGTCCGAAGGCCGCGAGCGAGGAGGTCATGGCCAAGATGGCGATCGAACCCGCCGTCATGGGCAAGCACGGCAGGTTGGGGCACCCCCGCCTAGCGGCGGAGTGCGCCAAACTTGATCCGGCGGTGGAGCAAGCGCTCGCGGATCAAGGCGTCCCGGCGGATGCGGGGGCATGGCTCGCGTACTGAAGTGAGATACCGTGGGCGGGGATCGTCGTGACAGGCCTCAACGACATCGTTGGGGTCTGGTCCGCGGCCGATACCACCT
>DATAVM010000159.1:0-7781 GCA_036267775.1 Gemmatimonadales bacterium | reverse complement strand
TCGCCGGGTTTGATCTCACGTCGCTGCACGTCGGCGGGTTTGGCGCCTTTGGTGCGATTGCGCAATGTCATGTGCGCTTGCGCGCGCGTCCGCGCGCCGACACCACCTGGACTGCCACTGGCAGCCGCAACGATTTGCTGCGCCTCGCTCGCGCGCTCATCGCCGCGCGCATCGAAGCGGCCGCGGTGGAGCTCTTTTCTCCCGACCTCGCCGGCAGTGCCGCGTGGACGCTTGCGGTACGTCTCGCCGCGGGAGATGCCGCCGTTGCAGCGAGTGGCGCAGCACTCCAGGTACTGAGCGGCGGCTGGCGCGAGCTCCTTCCCGAACGCCAGATGCTGCTCTGGAATTCCACCGCGCGTCTGCTCGCGACGCCGCCGGTCACCCTGCGTCTCGGCGCGTTGCCCACCGACCTCCCATCGGTGCTCGATGAACTCGAGCCGGTCGTCGGCCCGGGCCTCATCAGCGTCGGCGCTCTGGGACATATCCGCTGGGCCGGCGATACGGGGATGATGGAACTCCGCCGGCTTCGCGCCCGACTCGCGCCGCGCGGTGTGCCGGTGGTGCTGGAGCGCGGGCCGTGGCGCGTGCGCGCCGGCGCAGGACACTTTGGTGCCTGCCGGCCAGGTGTCGCGGCACTGACCCAGCGCCTGCGCGCCGCGTTCGATCCTGACGAACTCTTTGTGACACCGCTCGAAGAGCGGGACGATCCATGATCGCGGCACCATCGTTTCGCGGTCTCGACCCGTGCACGCACTGCGGCTTCTGTCTGCCTGCGTGCCCGACCTATCGCGCCACCGGCGACGAACTCGCGTCACCGCGCGGGCGCATCGTGCTGCTGCGCGCCCTCGAAGAAGGGGAACTCCAGCCAGGTGATCCCGCGTTGCTCCAGCACCTGGCGAGCTGCACACTCTGCCGGGAATGTGAACCGGCGTGCCCCTCCGGTGTGGAGTTTGCCGCGGGCTACGCCGCCGCACAGGACATGTTGCTGGCGCACGGCGTCATCCTGACGCCGGCGCAAGGAGAGGTATGACGCTCGGCATCATGGAGCTTTCTCCCACGGACATCGCACTCCTCGCTCGTGGCAGTTATGCGGCGCCGGTGTCGTCCGCGATATTCAGGCTGGAAGGCCCGGGCGCAGTGGATTGCGTGCAGGGTGTGCTCACCAATGATGTGAAGAGTCCCGGTACGTCGAGCCTGGTGTGGGGTGCCGTGCTCACGCCCAAGGGAATGATCATCGCCGACTGCTGGGTCCGTCGCGACGGCGCGGTGCTCTGGCTGATCGCGCCCGCATCGGCCCACACCGTGCTTGCCGATCTGCTGCGCCGTTCCTTTCCGCCGCGCCTGGTCCAGGTTGCTGATCTCTCTCAAAGCCACGCCGTACGCTGGCTCAACGGCACAGTACCGGCGGAGATCGCAGGCACGGAGATTGTCCGCCCCACGGGTGTCGCGCCGTTCACCGCCCTGATGATCACTCCCGATGCGGCGCGCACCGATCCACTTCTCACGCTGGCAGGCGTGCCGCTGGCGTCATCCGCACTCGCCGATGTCGCGTGCGTGCTGCTGGGGTGGCCCGTGCTCGGCCGCGAAATTGATGAGAAGACTTTGCCGCAGGAAGTCCGCTTTGACGAACTCGGTGGCGTGCGCTACGACAAGGGCTGCTACACCGGTCAGGAAACCGTGGCGCGCCTGCATTTTCGCGGACACGCCAATCGCTTGCTGCGTGGCATGCAATGGGAGGGTGCCGCGGGCCTCGCTGACGCGACCGTGATACTCGGCGACAAGAACGTGGGACGCGTGAGCACGGCGGCGCGCATCGATGGCGGTCTTCTTGGGCTCGCGGTTCTTCGCCACGAAGTCGCGGTGGGTCAGCAGGTAATTGCTGGTGGTGCCGTGGCGGAAGTGATGTCGCTGCCGTTCGCACTCGGGCCTGGCGCTGTGGCCTGAAACGCAACGCCCCGGACCGTGTGGTCCAGGGCGTCGGGGTGCAGCAGCAACAACCGGAAGCTTACGGCTTCTTCGGCGCAGCCTTCTTCATCGAACCCTTGGCGGCAGCAGCAGCCGCATCGGAATCAGCCTTCGCCTTGGCGGCGGCCGAGTCGGTCTTCGCCTTCATCGCGGCAGAATCAGCTGCCGACATCGCCATCGGCTGAGTCGGGGCGGGCGCAGGAGCCATCGCACCGGTGGAATCGCCGCTGCCACCCTTCTTGTCGCCGCATGCCACGACGGCCAGCACGGCCGCCGCCATCAGAAACTTCCGCATCGCCTCTCCCTTGGGTTGTGATGACGTTGGTCACCGAGTCCGGTATCGCGTATCGGCTGCTGTCGCCCGATGCACCGGCAACAAGTTAGGCACAAGGCGCGGTCTGTCAAGCGTCTAACCCGCTTTGCCAGTGAGACTTCCGGCCCGGGACTTCCCGCCGGGGATACTTTCCGGGGCACGCGGCAACACCAACTGGAGCAGTGCCATGACCACCAGACCCCGTACCCTGGGTGCCCTCAAAGCGAGCCCCTGGGGCCAGCCTCCCCTCGCCGGCCGCTCGATCCGCGACGAAATCCGCACCAATCTCCTGCGCCAGATGGCGGCCGGAAGGCCACTTTTCCCCGGCGTGCTGGGCTTTGACGACACCATCGTTCCCGAGCTGGTCAACGCCCTGCTGGCCCGCCACGACTTCATCCTCCTCGGCACCCGCGGCCAGGCCAAGACCCGCCTGCTGCGCGGCCTGACCGGCTTCCTGGACGAGGTCATCCCGGTGGTGGCCGGCAGCGAGATCAACGACGACCCCTTTGCCCCGATCTCCCGCTACGCCCGCCAGCGCCTCGACGAGCTCGGCGACGACACCCCGATCGACTGGGTCACCGCCGAGCAGCGTTACGTCGAGAAACTCGCGACGCCCGACGTGACCATCGCCGACATGATCGGCGATCTCGACCCGATCAAGGCGGCGCGTGGCGGGCACGTCCTCGGCGACGAACTCACCATGCACTTTGGCCTCCTGCCGCGCGCCAACCGCGGCATCTTCGCCATCAACGAACTGCCGGACCTCTCGGGCAAGATCCAGGTGGGCCTGTTCAACATCATGCAGGAAGGCGACGTCCAGATCAAAGGCTATCCCGTGCGTCTGCCGCTCGACGTGTTGCTGGTCTTCACCGCCAACCCCGAGGACTACACTGCGCGCGGCAAGATCATCACACCGCTCAAGGATCGCATCGGCTCGGAGATTCGCACGCACTATCCGCGGACCGTCTCGCAGGGCATGGCGATCACCGCGCAGGAAGCGTGGGTCGATCGCGGGGTCGATCGCGTCGTCATTCCGGACTTCATTTCCGAGCTCGTGGAAGAAGTGGCGTTCGCCGCGCGCGACGACAAGCGCGTCGACCGCCGCGCCGGCGTCAGTCAGCGGCTGCCGATTTCACTGATCGAGGTTGTCGCGAGCAACGCCGAGCGGCGCGCAGTGGTGAGCGGTGAGAAACAGACGGTGGCGCGGGTGAGTGACGTATACGCGGGCATGCCGGCGATCACCGGCAAGCTCGAGCTCGAATACGAAGGCGAGTTGCAGGGGAGCGACACGATTGCACGCGAGCTCATCCGGCGCGCCGCGGGATCGGTTGTCGACAATCTCCCCGAAGTGGATGACAGCGGCCTCGACGCCGTGGTGGCTTGGTTCGATCAGGGCGGCGCGCTCAAGGTGGGCACCGACGAGCGTACCGACACCTGCTGGCGTGCGTTCAAGGTGATTCCCGGCATGCTGGAACTGGTGGAGCGGATGGGTCTTGCGCCCGCCGACGACCACGGCCGCGCGGTGTCGGCCTGTGAACTGGTGCTCGAAGCGCTCGCGGCCGAGCAGCGCATTACGCGCAATGATGAATTCGGCTGGCAGCGTGTCAAGCCGCAGCGTCGCAAGCAGCCTGGCCACGGCGAGAGCGAAGGCTTCAGTATCTGAGCCGGATGCAGGCCACGATCACATCGGCGGCTCGCGCGGGCCCGAGCCAGCCGGTGTTGAGGACGAGGTGGTAGTTGCGGGGATCGGTCCAGTCGCGAGAGTAGTACTGACGGTGATAGCTGGCGCGATGCGCATCGACATCGCGCACGCGCCGCTGCGCCTCCTCGAACGTCAGTTTCTCCCGGTCGGCGATGACCTGCGCCCGGTACTCGACTGACCCGACCAGTTTCACATGCAGCGCGTTTTCCTTATCGCCGATCACCGCCACCGCGGCCCGCCCCACCAGCACCACATGATCCGCCGCCGCTTCCGCCAGCACCTGCTCGGTGATCTTCACCAGTCGCGCTTCTTCCTTTTCCGGCACGTCCGGCGCCTTGCCAAGGACGCGCGGCGTCTCCGCCGCGAGTGCGAGCGCCAGACGCTCGACAAAAGTCGGCCCGCGCTCTTCGCGTTCGCGAACTTCATCGGTCGTAAGTCCAGCGCGCTTGGCAACTTCTTCCAGCAGCTGACTGTCCACCACGCGCCAGCCGAGCTGTTCGGCCACGCGTGCGGCCACGAACGAGCCTCCGGCACCGTACTCTCGCGAGATCGTGATCATCATACGGCCTCCACTCCATCCCAGAGACGCCGGCGTAATACCAGCGTGCCCACCACACCCACAGCGCCATTGATGCCGATGCTCCATCCCACGCCCAGATGCTCGGCGAGCCAGCCCGCCTGGAATGCGCCGATCGGTGCGAGGCCGAGCACCACAAAGGAATAGACCGCCATCACGCGCCCGCGAAGTTCCGACGGTGCCGCCAGTTGCAGTGCGGTCGCGGTGACGATTCCCTGTCCCGCCATCGCGGCACCGATGCAGGCGAGCAAACCCAGTGCGACAGTTGCACTCGTCGTGACGCCCAGCAGCATCACTCCAAGCGCCAGCGCGCCCCCAGCGACCGCCGCCGTGCGCGCCCGCGACACTCTGTTCCCCAGTGCGCCCACGCAGATCGCACCGATCGACGCTCCCACCCCGATCGCCGACGTCAGTGCACCAAAGCCGCGGGCACCCACATGCACCGCTTCGCGGGCGTAGACCGGCATCATCGGAATGAAGCTCGCCGAAAACACCGTGAGCAACACCATCTGCCACGACATCGCCTCGAGCACAGGGCGCGAGCGGATGAATCGCACACCGGTGAGAATTGCCTGGCGCTCATTCACTTCGCGCGGCACATGCCGCTTTTCAATGCGCGCGAGGCCAATGAGCACCGCGATATAACTGAGCGCATTACCCGCGAATGCCGCACCCGCGCCGGCCACCGCCACCACCACGCCGGCGATCGCCGGTCCGATGACGCGAGCGAGGTTGTACGTGGTCGAGTTGATCGCCGCCGCCGAGATCAGATCCTCCGGCGGGACCAGTTCCACCAGGAACGACTGGCGCGCCGGCACCTCAAAGGCGGTCGCGGTGCCAAAGAGCAGCGTGAGCGCCCAGACCCACATCACCGTCACGTGATGCGACAGCGTCAGATAGGCGAGTGCCGCCGCCTCCAGCAGCATCACCGACTGCAGGAGCATGATGAAGCGCCGGCGGTCGACCCGGTCCGCCACGACGCCGCCATACAGCGTGAGAGCGAGGATCGGCAGCGTCCCCAGCGTGGTGGTGAGCCCAACGGCAAAGGCCGAGTTGGTGAGTTCCAGCACCAGCCAGCCCAGGGCGATCGACTGCATCCACGTGCCCACCAGCGAGATTCCCTGGCCGGCCAGGAAGCGCTGGAAATCCGCGTGCCGGAGGGCGCGGAACGGGCCGTCGATGGCACTCTGGGCCACGTCGCGCGCGGGCTGCAGCAGACGAGTGAGAACGCCGGGCCGGGTGGAGGTCATGAAGATCGGAACCTAATGGGCCGCGACGTTCGTCCGAGCCGGGCTTCTTCGGTTGAAGCCCGGCCCCAAACCGGGTAGCATCTGTTGAGAGGCCCTATGCGCTACACCACGTATTCGCGTCACGTCGCCGGCATGGCCGACCAGGTCAATCTGCAATCGCTGATTGATCAGCTCGGCGATTTTCTCCTGCAATCGGGCTTCGCCGGCACGCCGTGGTGGGGCGAGCCCGGCGATAGCGAAGACAATCGCACCCTCGACGATCTGCGCGGCGCGATTCTCCGCGCGCTCATGGAGTCGGGACAACTCACCCCCGACATGCTCAAGCTGCTCAATGGCCAGTCCACCGGCGATGCGGAGCGCGACGCGGAAGTCACGCGCGATCTCGCCGCACTGCTCGACGGCATTGTGCAGCGCCTGCTCGACGAAGGCTATCTCAAGCTGGACGGCAAACCCGGTGGCACGCTCACCGATCAGCTGCCCGAAGGCCAGCAGCGCGACGCCGCCCGCACCGTGCATTTTGACCTGACCGAAAAGGGCGCCGATTTTCTCGGCTATCGCACGCTCAAGGATCTCCTCGGCGCGCTCGGCAAATCCGCGGTCGGTGCGCACGAGACCACGGCACTCGCCACCAGCAACGAGGCCGAGGCCGCGAGCCGTCCCTACGCGTTTGGCGATGTGCTCAATCTCGATGTTCCCGCGACACTCACCAGTGCCATCGCGCGTCACGGGCTTGGCGTGCCGATCGACCTCGACTACAGCGACCTGATGGTGGTGCAGTCGGAATATCGGTCGTCGGCAGCGACAGTGCTCATGCTCGACTGTTCGCATTCAATGATTCTCTACGGCGAAGATCGGTTCACGCCGGCCAAGAAGGTGGCGTTGGCACTCACGCACCTCATTCGCGCACACTATCCGGGCGATGTGATCCGCGTGGTGCTCTTCCATGACACCGCCGAGGAGATTCCGGTACCAGCGTTGGCGAATGTGAAGGTCGGTCCGTATCACACGAATACCGCGGAAGGGCTGGCGCTGGCGCGGCGCATTCTGGCGGGACAGCGGAAGGACATGAAGCAGATCATCATGATCACCGACAGCAAGCCGTCGGCGCTGACACTTCCCAATGGCAAGATCTACGTCAACTCCGGTGGGCTCGATCCGCGGATCCTGCAGGCGACATTCGCCGAAGTGGCCGCGTGCCGCCGCTCGAACATCATGATCAACACCTTTATGCTTGCGCGCGACCGCCAGCTGGTGGAGTTCGTCAAGCAGGTCTCGCGCATCTGCCGCGGCAAAGCGTACTTCGCGAGCCCGATGACGCTGGGACAGTTCCTGCTGATGGATTTTCTCAAGGGCAAGACGCGGCGCGTGGCGTGAGAGCGAGAGATTGATGTCCCGCGCCTTCGTGCGTGAGGATTCCGAGCCCGAACCACAGCCGATGGCGTTCAATTTGCCATCGCGCGACGCGCCCGAATTCCTGCGCGCGGCGGCGACAGCCCTGCTCGAGGGCGCGCGCCGCAGCGATGTCGCGGCAGCCGAGGCGGCGACCGGGATGCGGTGGGGAGACACGCGGCTCGTGCCGATGGTGCGGGCGGTGCTCGCGGATGCCGAACGGCAGGGTGATGAGCGACTGATGCAGGTGGCGGAGCGGTTTCTAAAGCATGCCGGCGCGTGACCGGCTGCCGCGCGCATTCTCCCTCTCACCCGTGTCGCTCGGCGACACATCCGCGTCGTCACAGTGATCGCGCTGGCGTCCGGACAAGGCGGCGCGAAGGGAAGACCTGAGGCAGAAACGGCCCGCTATTTGGTCCACCGGAACGTCGAGAGCATATACCAGTACAGCGGACCGGTTACATCATCCAGCAGGTCATCGTCGTTGGTATACCAGGCAAAGAGCACGATGCGATCGGCGCTGACGAAATACACGCGCGTCGCGCGGCAATCGCCACAATCCAGATTGATGACGGCGACGTGTTG
>DATAVM010000158.1:0-14051 GCA_036267775.1 Gemmatimonadales bacterium | reverse complement strand
TTGACGTACGATGACTGCCGCGAAGTGCGGGCGCTCTACCGTGGGTGGGCCGCCATCCGACCATTCTCACTTCGCTATGTCGCCTCAGACCGCCGGATGGGCCGTGAGCTCCAGATCACGCCCCACTGGATGCGGTTGCCGAGAGTCCAGGACTCGGAACAGGTTCAGTGGTCGGATTCCGAGTGAGTGGCCGGCGCAATGTTCGCCGGCCGACCGTCCGAAACACCACATAAAGGGCTTGGCACATAAAGGGGTTGCATTGGCCCGCCGGTACCGTAGACTTCAGGCACAACCCTCAGGGGACAGTATGCTCGCCAGCCGATTCGGCCCATTGCTCAGAAGCGCCCGTACCCACCGTGGCATCAGTCGAGCCCAGCTCGCCGAACGCGGCGGAGTCAGCGTCAGGCTCGTCGCCGAACTTGAGCAGGGGAAGCGGCCTAATGTGAGCCTGGAATCCGCCCTGAAACTGCTCCGCGCGGCCGGCGTCACGGTCGTCGCGAGAGGCCCGGATGGCGGCGTCGTTGAGATTCGCGATCCTGCCGCGGCGGCTCTGGAGCGCGGCGAACGGGCCGCGCTGCGTCGAAAGACGTGGACCGGCCGTCAGGTGCAGTTGCACGCTTCGGGTGACGCACCGCTCGCCGAACGCTCGACGTCAACGCGCCTGGCGTCGGTTGGACGAGTGTCGAGGCAGGCGTACGCGATCGCGGCGAGATGACTGGCCTCTCGCCGGATTTCCATGACTTCATTGTCCTGCTGAATGAACACAAGGTCGAGTGTGTCCTCGTGGGTGGCCACGCCCTGAGCGTGCACGGGGTCATCCGCGCAACCGGGGCCATCGACTTCCTGTATCGCCGAACACCGAAGAATGTGCAGCGGCTCGTGGCGGCGATGATGGAGTTCGGCGCGCCGGTCAACGTGCTCGATGAGGACGCGCTGATGACCGCCGGAATCGTGACGCAGTTCGGCACGCCGCCACAACGCATCGACCTGCTGAACGCGATTGATGGTGTGACGTTTCCGGCGGTATGGAAAGGAGCGATGACCGTCACGGCCGATGGCCAGCGGATCAGCGTCATTGGCTTGAAGGAGTTGCGCACGAACAAGGCTGCAACCGGCCGGAAGAAAGACGCAGAGGACGTGCGTCGGTTGCAGGAACGCGCTCCTCGCAAGACTCCCAAGGCGCGGTCGCCACGACGGCGATGACGTCCACAATGGCGATGTCCTTGCACCTCCTGCATATTCGTGTGGCCCCCTTCAAGACCCACCAGGGAAATCCCGTGCGAACCAAGCCCGATCAGATTGCCTGGCTCCTGTTGATCGCGTCGGTTGCGCTGTTCATCGGCGTTCGTTCGGCTGCGGCGCAGGATACCTATCCGCGCCAACCAGGGATCAGGATCACCCACTACACCTTCGATGTGCTGCTCAGCGACAGCACCGACGAGATCAGCATGAAGGAGATGGTCGACATCGATCTTCTCCAGGCCGGCGTCTCCGGAATCAATCTCGATCTGTGCGGGCCGCGCCCCAAGGGAACTCCAGCGACGGAGCCTGGCGACCCCTGTGTCGGCCGGGGCGGAGCCGGTGCACTGTCAGGTCAGCCAAACGCTGGCGGTACGTCCGGGACGACCGGCATGACCGTCACCGCCGTGACCGATGGTGATCGACCGGTGACCTTTTCGCAGCATGGCGATGTGGTGCGAGTCACCTTCGCGTCGCCATCGCGCGCCGGACAGCAGATGTCGCTCTCGCTCTCCTACCACGGCACTCCCGCGACCGGCCTCCGCATCGCCAACAACAAGTACGGCGATCGGTCGTTTGTCAGTAACGATTGGCCCAACCTGGCCCATAATTGGCTGGCTACCATCGATCACATCGCGATGAAAGCGCCGAAGACCATGAGCATCACCGCGCCTGCCAAGTATCAGGTGATCTCCAACGGGCTCCTGGTGCAGCAGCTGGATTTGCCGAACGGCATGCGGCAAACCACCTGGGATGAAAAGGTCCCGATTCCGACCTGGCAGTTCTCGCTCGCCGCGGCGCCCTACGCGGTGGATTATTTCGGCGAGTATCACGGCATTGCCATGTCGTCATGGGTGTTCCCGCAGGAGCACGCGAACGGTCTCAAGGGATTTGGGAGCTTCACCCAACCGATTCTCGAGTTCTACATTGATCACATTGGTCCCTTCTCCTACGAAAAGATGGCGCAAGTCGAAGCGAACACCGTCGGCGGCGGGATGGAGCTGGCCTCGGACATCTTCTACGGCTACAACGGCGTCCCTGGCCGGCAATTGCTGGCGCACGAAATGGCTCACCAGTATTTCGGCAATTCCGTCAGCGAGAGCGATTGGGATGATGTCTGGCTGAGCGAGGGTTTTGCCACGTATTTCGCGCTGCTCTATCAGGAATACCAGGACGGGCATGATGCGTACCTGGACGGCGTGCAACGCAGCGCAGCCAGCGCCATCCGCTATGCCGAATCGAATCCGCAGTCCACGATCGTGCACAACCACCTCGCGAACATCAGCCAGGTCATCGCCAACAACGCCCAGATCTACCAGGGTGGCGCGCAAGTCCTCCATATGTTGCGCGGCGTGGTCGGCACCAACGCATTCTGGGACGGGATTCGACTCTATTACAGCCGCTTTCAGAACCGGAACGCTACCAGCGACGATTTCCGGCGCGCGATGCAGGATGCCTGCGCCGCGAGTCCCGACTGCCCGGAGGACGGCAAGGACCTGAGCTGGTACTTCCCGCAATGGCTCAACCGTGGCGGCATTCTCCATCTCAACGGTTCCTGGCACTACGACTCGGCGGCCAAGGAGCTGCACATCACGCTGGATCAGACGCAGACACAGGGACTGTTTCGGATGCCGATCGAAGTCGGCGTCTCAGCGGCAACTGCCGCGGCGGGCGCGAGCAATGCCGCCGGCTCTCGCGGTGGTGGGCGCGGTACCGGTGGTGCCGGTGCGGGGGGTGGTCGCGGCGGTCGCGGCGGTGCCGGGGCTCCTGCCGGTCCGGGAGGGCCGCTTCGGATTGTCGTCGACAAGCAGCACAACGAGTTCACGTTTCCGATGCCGACCGAGCCAGCGGACGTGATCCTCGACCCCAACCACTGGGTCAGCATGATGCAGGCGACATTCGTGCGGAAGTAGCCACCGCCTCGTGCACGAGGTGCCGCGAGGACAGTGACCCGGCGTCCTCTGGCAAAGCGAAAGCCCTGCTCGGCGTCCATCGACCAAGCAGGGCAATCTAAGGTCGCAACGATACGCTCGATGCGTCGGATGGTGTGCTGTACGGCTACTCCGCCCGGAACGACTCCATCGGATTGGTCGTCGCCGCTCGTCGCGCGGGGATCCAGCTCGAGAGCAGCGCAATCAGCATCAGGACACCCACGGCCAGGCCGAGCGTGCGGATGTCCCGGGCTTCCACACCGTAAAGTTGCGACTCGATGAGCTTGCCTGCGAACCAGGCGCTGATGGTCCCGATGATCACACCGATACCGGCTAGTCCGACACCTCGCGCGAGCACACTGCGCTCGAGGCCGCCCGGCGTCGCACCAAGCGCAAGGCGGATGCCCATACTCCGCCGCTGCAGGGAGACCATGTACAGCAGCGTGCCGGCAAGTCCGCCGGCAACGAGCAGGAGGGCCACGGCGCTGAACGTGCCGAACAACATCGCGTCAAAGCGCCGATGCGCGGAATCCTGGTGCGACAGTTCGGCGACCGCGGCGATGGTCGGCACCGGGAGGTCGGGCTCGGCGCGCCAGATCGCAGCACGAAGATCAGTGGCGAGCGCCCCATCGGTCCGGTCGGTGCGCACCGCCATGGTCACTTCGTCCGGCGCAAACGGAATGGCGCTCGCGGGGATATACACTGCGGCCCGGTACGGTTGATCGGCCCCGTACTCTCGCGTGTTGCCTGCCACCCCGACGACTTGAAACTTCGTCTTGCCCAGCGCAAAGGTCGCGCCGATCGCAGCCTTGGCGCTGCCGAACACCTGATTGGCCAGTTGCTCGCTGATGACCCCCGGATACGGAGTGCCGGTCGCCGTCCCCCGCGCCCAGGGTGCGCCTGCGACAAGGCGAACAGCGAGCACGTCGAAGTAATCATCGCTGACCGGATGAATGATGCTCCCCTTGTCCGGACTCTTCTTGCCCGCGAAATCGGGGCGCGCGGCCCAGCAGCACTTGTTGCCGCCGACCCACTCCAGCGGCATCGACAGGCCGTAGGTCACTCCCTGCACGCCGCGGGTCTCGGCCAGCGATGTGCGGATCGCCTCCATGCGACGATTCCATGTCGCCCCCGGCGCTTCCTCCAGCTCGCCGCTCGCGTGCGTCGGCGTGGGGATCGACATCGGTATCTCCACCACGCCGCTCGTCCGGAAACCGAGTTCCTCATGCGACATCCGGATGAAGCTGCGCAGCAGCCATCCCGCTTGCGCCACGAGCACCAGCGACACGGCCACTTCGCCCACGACGAGCGCGCTTCGCAGCCGCTGCGCCCCGCGGCTCCCGGTGAGGCTCCGGCCCGATGCACGGAGCGGATCGTCGCCGCCCCGGCGGGCCAGGCGTAGTGCCGGCATCAGGCCGAACACGATCGTGGTGAGCATGCCGATGGCGCCCGCAAAGAGTAGCACCCGCGCATCGACCGTGATCGTGGTCGCGCGCGGGAGTCCGGTCGGCATCAACGTGAGAAACGCCCGAACACCAGCGTAGGCGATCAACGCGCCGAGCGCGGCACCGGCCGTACCGAGCATGCCGCACTCGATGAGCAGTTGGGCCGCCAGCGACCGGGTGCGAGCGCCGAGTGCGCGGCGCACCGCCATTTCCCTGGTGCGGCCGACGCCACGCGCGAGAACGAGATGGGTGACGTTGGCGCAGGCGACCAGCAACAGCAGGCTCACGGCACCGAGCAGGACACGCAGCGGCTGCTGGACATCGCCGGTTGTCGCGTCACGCAGCGAGCGCACCGGCAATTCCTTGACCTTGCCGTCGTCGGTGTACTGGTCCGGGAACGCCCGTGCACGCTGGCTCGCGACCAGGGAAGCTTCCTGCTGTGCCCGCGCAATCGTCGCCGAGGCGCGCAGCCGCCCGGCCACCTCGAACATCCAGACGTTGCGGCTGGTCATGTACTCGGCCGCGGGATCGAGCGGTCGCCAGATATCGACCGTTGCGCCGGCGACCGCCTCCGGCATCACGAAATTCCGGTCGAGGACACCGACGATCATGATCGGTGCACCGTCCAGGCGAATCGTGCGCCCGACTATGGTAGAGTCGCCGCCGAACACCCGCCGCCAGAGTCCCCACGAGAGAACGGCGGTATTCGCGAGCTGCGAATCGGCCGGCTGCAACAGGCGACCGATGGTCGCATGCGCCCCGAACATCGGGAAGAATCCGTCGGTGACCACCGCCTGACGGATGCGCAGCGGCTCACCCTGGCCGGTCAGGCGGGTGTTGTCGGTCGCGGCGGCGCCCCATGCTTCGATCGAATGCATCGCCTGCATGTCGCGCAGTGCGGGAACGGAGTGCGACCCGTTCTCGACCACAACGAGCCGGTCAGCGGCGGGATAGGGCAGGGGGCGCAGCAGCACGTGGTCGACGATGGCGAAGATCGCGCTGACGCTGCCGACACCGACGCCGAGCAGGAGAATGACGCTGAGCGAGAAGGCGGGGGTGCGTGCGAGACCGCGGGCTCCCTGGCGAATCATGCGGGCGATGGCGTCCATGCGGCTTCCTCGTGGGGAGACGGCGGCTGTCGGGATGGGTCCGGCGAACAGGGCGTCGCGCCACTCCAGCGCGAGAACTCGTGGGAACCGGCGCAGCGCGCGCCAGCGGATCGCGGATGGCGATGGCGCTGCGGCGATCTGGTCGGCGAGGGCGCGCACCATTTCTTCGGCGTCGTGCTCACGTACGCGGCGGGGCAGCAGCCGAACCAGCGCGCGATAGAGCCATAGCGTCATCGCTTCTGTCCGGCGAGCGACGGGTGCAGGCCGCGCAGCAGGCTTTCGAGGCGCCGCGCTTCGGCCCGAAGGATGGCGCGCCCGGCGGCCGTGATCCGGTAGGTGCGGCGGCGTTCGTCGGCCGTCCGGGCAGCAAGCTCGTCGATCCAGCCGTCGGCGCTCATCCGCCGCAGGCAGCGATAGAGGTTGGCCGGGTCGAGCAGCACGTCGTGCCCGGACCGGTCCTCGGCGGCCTTGATGATGCCATAGCCGTGGCTCGGGCCGTCGGCGAGGACGGCAAGAATGAGAAGGTCGCGCGGGGCGAGGGCGGTCATCGCGCGTTATCAGTCATGTGACTCATAGTAGCCTGACCGATAGCAGCCTCGCAACCCGCGTCGGCTCGACGCTGTTGAGCGGTGAAGTTCCGGCTGCGTTGGCGGACCTCAAGTGGACGTCGGACAGCTGATCTGAGGCGGAACGCGAAGGCGGGCGGCCGCAACGCGCTTGCACCCGGGTTGGAGGACTCGTCATCCAGCTGTTGCTAATCAAAACGGCGGTAATGACACGGTCCACACGGATCGAGCCTTGCCGAATAGTGCGGCCGAACGCCGTTGCGAAGAAGCCTCGCCTGACAGCGATCACTCGGTTCACGAGAATCCCGCGCGGTTCCTTTTTGTTGGGACCTCGAGCTCCTTGGGCTTCGTGCCCAACGAGAATGAGAAGGACCGAGGCAGCCGTACATCCGAGTCAGTCGGAATTGCGTCGCGGTATCCAAAGTTGTCCAAACGCGGTGTCCAAATAGGGCAAGAATGCCAGAATCTGCGCAAAAGGGATCCGGGCTGATCATGCGATCTGTCTCCTACTCTCACGAGTATGAGCTCGCTGCATGCCTGCGTCGGGGTTGGGGGCGGGCATGCCCGTGCTGACAACGCGCTGTTGACCGTCGCTGGCTTCGATCCCGGCACACGCCAATTACGCTCTGCAAGCCGTCATAGTGGCCCTCCCTATGAGCGAGTGGCGCCAGGATATCTTGGGGTTGAGACGCACGAGTCTTCCATGCCGCGTGAGGACATCGCATGACGAGTTCGGCCCCTCATCTCGCATGGAACATCGATCCTGTCCTCTGGCAGATCGGCCCGCTCGCGATCCGGTGGTACGGCATCTGCTTCGCTGCCGGAATCCTCCTGGCATATCGACTCGGCCGACGAGTGCTTGAGGCCGAAGGTGTCAGTCGCCGTGAGATCGACCGCCTGCTCGGCCACCTCGTAGCCGGCACGGTGATCGGTGCCCGTCTCGGGCATTGTCTGTTCTACGATCCGCAGTTCTACCTCATCCACCCGCTGGAGATCCTCTTCGTCTGGCGAGGCGGGTTAGCGAGTCATGGTGGCGTCGTCGGAATTCTCATTGCGCTATGGCTCTTTGCGCGCCGCACGAGCTGGTCCTACTTGTGGCTGGCCGATCGCATCGCGCTGGTCGTCCCGCTTGCGGCGGCCTGCATCCGCGTCGGGAACTTCTTCAATTCCGAGGTCATCGGTCGTCCGGCAGCGGTACCATGGGCCGTTACCTTCCTGCGCGTCGATGGGCAACCGCGCCATCCCGCACAACTGTACGAAGCGATGTTCTACCTACTGACGCAGGTGACGGTGCTCATTGCTTATCGTCGAACGCCAATCGGGAGGCGTCCGGGAGCGCTGCTCGGGTTGGTCCTCGTCGCGATCTTTTCGTTTCGTTTCCTCATTGAGTTCATCAAGGAACCACAGAGCCCGTTTGAAGCGAATCTGCTCCTCGACCTCGGGCAGCTGCTTTCCATTCCGGCAATCGCGGCAGGGATTATCCTGATCTATCGATCGCATGCTCGCGAGGTCATGCGACGCTCCAGGGTGCCGCCCGAGGTCGCGCCATGACGTCCAATGCCGACGTCTGGCGCGGCGCTCTGTTCAGCGTTGGCCTCGTCAGCGCCATTCCGCTGATCTGCCTCGTGCTTGTTGCACGAGGTCGATGGGTCGCCTCCGTGTCACACCATCTCGTGAGCCTGGCGGTTGGTGCGTTACTCGCGAACGGGTGTTTCGAGCTGATCCCGGAATCGATCGAGCGGCTCGGCCCCCGCCCGGAAGTGTTCGGATATCTTCTGGCGGGGTTTGGCGGGTTTGCGTTGATTGAACGGCTGATTCATTTCCACCTGCATCGATCGGTCCCGACCGGGTATGTCACGATCCAACCCTTTGTCGCGCTCAATCTCATCGGCGTTACGCTCCATAACGCGATCGACGGAATGATCATCGCCGCGAGTTTCGCGGCAGGCACAGGGCTCGGCGTGGCGACAACGATTGCGGTCGTCCTGCACGAAATTCCTCATGAAATCGGAAACTTCGGTGTGTTCGTGCATGGCGGGGTTTCGCCGCCGCGCGCAGTGTTGCTCAACCTGGTCTCGGCGCTCGCTGCAGTTCTCGGAGCGATCACGACGCTTGCCGTCGGGCTCCGTAGCAGTTCAGTGATCGCCGCACTCCTGCCTGTCGCTGCCGGAAGTCTCGTGTACGTTGCCACCATCGACCTGATCCCGGAATTGGTCCGCCAGATACCGCGACCAGAGCGGTGGCAGGCGATGGCCTTCATGCTGATCGGTGGAGCCGTTACGATGTTCCCGGTCCTGCTCGAACGATAGGACTCGATTCGCACCCTGCGGAATGCGAAGTGATGCAGCCATGCGGACAGCAGATCGGCGCGAGCCTTCTCACGCCCGCGATGTATCACCAGCAACCCCGTCGGCGTTGCGATGTACGTGCGACTCCGCCCGATGGTGTCGGCAATCCGCGCGTGAGATGGATATGCCCATGCCAATGGGCGCGCACGATCCTGGGTAGCCTGCATGGTTTCCGGAAGCGGATGGTGAGGGCGACCGATTCTCGCGTGATCACTGCCAGCAAAACGCCCCGCGAGGAATTCGCGGAGCGTTCGTTGTAAGATCAACCATCATAATGCCTTACCAAATCGGGGCGCCGGGATTTGAGCCCGGGACCTCCTGCTCCCGAAGCGCTCCGCGCTGGTGCCCAATCCCGTTGAAATGCAGGAGTTTCCTGAGAATGCCCGCCTGCGCGGTTTCTTCACTTTGGCTTTGAAACGGACCCCAATGGACACCTGAATTGACTCCGGGGCATCAACTACCCCAACGAAGGGGTCCGGGTAAGGCCCAGGCCCTTTCTGGCCAGCCCTTTTCCCTCGGGTTCACCTTACTCGGCTGGCAACCAGACTTCCGATAACAGAAACAAGAATCCCGAGTACTAACACTACGGCGATGAAGTACCAGATTTTTTCTCGCCTGTCATACGCGTCCATCATCTCGCCCCAATAGAAGCTGTATGACGGCCATCCACCCACACACCCTGGCGTCGATCTACGTGCGCTACTCCTCCCGCAGTGCGACCAGCGGGTCGACGCGCGCGGCACGCCGCGCCGGAACCATCACTGCAACAGTGCTGACGATCAGTAATACCAATGCAGCCGCACTGAACGCTCCGACGTTGCTTGCACCGATTCCATACAGCAACGCTGCGACGGCGTGCCCGGCGAGAAGCGCTACAATCACGCCTGCGCCGATACCTGAGACGACCGGCACCAATCCGGCGCGCATGACGGCGGCCACGATGTGGAGGAGGCGCGCGCCGAGCGCCGCCCGAATTCCGAAATCGCGGAAACGTTGCGCCACTTCGTACGATACCGTGCTATAGATGCCGATCGAGGCGACGGCGAGCGCAAGGATGCCGAACACCGAAAAAAGGAGCGCGCCGAGGCGCCAGGGACGATACTGCGTGTCCATCACGGTGCTGAGCCGATCAATGGTCACCCGCGCATCGG
Organism: Gemmatimonadales bacterium; assembly: GCA_036267775.1. GTDB lineage: Bacteria > Gemmatimonadota > Gemmatimonadetes > Gemmatimonadales > GWC2-71-9 > Palsa-1233. The sequence continues at coordinate 4,262 of DATAVM010000158.1, read as the reverse complement.
GAAACTCCGTACCCAGCCGTTGCCGTAACGTCGCCGCAACTCGGGCGGCCCGATCCGGGCGGACGCGCAATACCGCCATGTCGGCTTCCGGTGCGCCCGTCACACCGCTATCGGCGGAGGATATGAAGTACTGCGGCAAGGGGGGCTCAGTGATGTTCGAGCGTTTCGCATCGCGCACCACGCCAACCACCATATGGCACGGCGAATCACGGCGACCGAGGTGGAGGCATTCTCCAAGCGGGGAGCGGGCGTGCCAGATGCCATGCGCCATCGTCTCGTTGACGATTACGCCCGTCTCACCCGGCCGGAAATCGGCACCTGCCACCAAGGGCAGCCCGACGGTCGCGACGTATCCGGACGCAACGCGAGTGACCGTCGGCCGAAAGCCGGTGCGCGCACCCATCGAGTCCTGGTCGGTATACCACGGGATGCCGAACCCGCCCCGCTGCATCGGCTCCCGGCTCGTCCGTGATGTACGCTCCACCCCCGTCGCAGGGCCAAGCGATTGCACGATCGCATCGACGCGCCGGTCGATGGCTGAGCGATCCGCCGGCAGGTTCGGGCGGACACCCGCGTAGATCAGCCGGTCGGTGTCATAGCCGACATCAAGTTGCTCAACATTGCGCAGGCTCTGTACGAACAATGCAGCGCCCACCAGGAGCACTGTGGAAAGCGCGACCTGGGTCGCGACGGCGAGCGCGCGCACGCGCGATGAAGCACGCCCTCCTGGGCGACCACGCGACTTGACCGCGATGCTTGTCCCCGAACGCAGCAGATGAACGAGCGGCACCACGCCGGCCAACAGCGCCACGGCGCCGGCCGCCACGCCGGCGAAGAGGAGGACATGCCAATGCATCGGTGCAACGGCCCACCGCATGTCCGGGAAGAGCAACGCCCGCAAGACGCCACCGCCCCATGCGGCGGCAGCACTTGCGGCCACGGCGGCCAGCAGTGCCAGGATCGCGCTTTCGGTCATGAGGAGGCGTGCCAGCCGGGCGTGCGAGATGCCGAGCGCCAAGCGCATCGCGATCTCGTGCCGACGGCGGACTGCCCGCGAGAGCATCAGCCCCAGGACGTTCGCCGACACGATCATCAAGAGCATGAGTGCCACGCCACCGAGACGTGTGGCGATGGCGAGCTCAGGGGCTTGCTCACCGGGGCCACGCGCCAAGATCAGCGAGCCCGTCGTCACCCTCACGGTGCTGTCCACCGATCCCACCTGCCTGTCGGCGCTACGCACCGCGATGGTTGCCTGTGCCGCGAACTGTGCGTCATGACCACCGACACCGCGGATCAGCATCTGAAAGCCGCTGTAATTGCGCGACTCCCACCATGCGCGGCCGCCGATGCCCGTTCCGGGATATGCCCCGAGCGGTACCCACGCATCGACCGCCTCAAGATCGGCACCAGTGAAGGGCGCGGCGGCGACGCCGATCACCGTGTACGGGGTGCGAGCGATGTCGAGCCGCGACCCAATCACCTGTGGATCGGCGCCGAGGACGCTTCGCCAGAATCGTTCGGAAACGACAACTACGGGTGCCCCGGCGCCCATGAGGTCCTCGTCGGCGGTATAGAAGCCACCCAGCATCGGGCGCGCACCGAGCAGCGGGAAGAGGCTCGCGGTCGCATATGCCAGGTGGATCGGGAGTGATGCTGCACCGATCCGGACGCTGGCATCCGGCGTGACGGAGTACAGTGCGGTGGCGTTTGGCGCCGCGGCAGCGGTGATCGCCAGGAATCGCGGGTATTCGAGGTCCGCGCTCGCCGATTCCGCGCCGGTTCGCCCTTGGCGATCCACGGTCCAGACTCGTTGCACGCCGGCCGGCGCCTCGACACCAGCAGGCCACCGCCAGAAGATCGCGTCAACCAGGGAGAACACCGTACTGCTGACGCCGATGCCGAGCGCCAGCGTCGCCACGACTCCGAGGGTGAAGGCCGGTGACCGAAGGAGCTGGCGTGAGGCGTACCGCGCATCATCGCGCAAGTCGCTGAGATACTCGCGGCGTCCGGCGAGCCGCTCGGTTTCGATGGCTATCGACACACACTCCGCCGCGATCGCTTTCCGGTTTGCAAACGCGGCGCGCGCCATGACCGCCGCTTCGGCCGGCGGCGTACCATTCGCGACCAGCTCGCGCGTTCGCATCTCGACGTGGAAGGCCAACTCGGCGGCGACCTGCTCGCCGGGCGGCCGACGAAAGAGCCGTCGAATCTGTCGCAGCGGTGAGTCGGAGTGCCTCATGGCGCGTCGGCCAGCAACACACCGCCGACCACCTCGACAAATGCCTTCCAATCCGCGGTCTCGGCCCTCAGTTGTTTCCGCCCGGCCGACGTGAGCTTGTAGAACTTGGCCTGACGGCCGAGTTCGGAGATCCCCCATTCGCTCACAATCCATCCCCGCTGTTCCATGCGATACAGCGATGGATAGAGCGATCCTTCCTCGATCGTGAGCGAATCGGCCGTGGTGTCTTCGAGCCAGCGCGCGACGGCGTAGCCGTGACGCGGCCCCCAAGCGAGTGTCTTGAGGATCAGGACATCGAGCGTGCCGCGGAGACGGTCTTTGGAAATGGGCGCCATGGTGTGTTACCTCGGTTGTCTTGGTAACATCGCCGGTGAGGCCTAGCCAGTCAAGGCATGGCTCTCGCGGTGGCGGGCGCGGTACCGGTGGTGCCGGTGCGGGTGGCGGGCGCGGCGGTCGCGGCGGTGCCGGGGCTCCTGCCGGTCCGGGAGGGCCGCTTCGCATTGTCGTCGACAAGCAGCACAACGAGTTCACGTTCCCGATGCCCAGCGAGCCAGCGGACGTGATCCTCGATCCCAACCACTGGGTCAGCATGATGCAGGCGACATTCGTGCGGAAGAAGCCAGCGGTGACGAATTCGCTGGGGGTCAGCGGCCCGAGGCGTGACGCTCGTCGGCGCGAGGCCCGGCGGGAAATCCCCGCCGGGAACGTGGGGTCGACCCTACTTCTTCAACAGCTGCCCGCGAATCTCTCCGCCCGGGTGGGCGGCGGTATGCACGTTCACGTAGGCATTCCCGCTTTTGATGAGCGCGACGAGCGAGTCACCCGAGACACCGTTGCTCGCCGGTTTTGTCAGGTCGATGGATCCCGTCGCCAACGTCCCCGCCGCCACTTTCTTGATGTCGAAGGTGTACACGGGCGGTCCGGAAACTCCCATCGCCCCGACGTGGATGTGCGCCATTGTAGCCGGGCCACTCAGTCCCTTGACCACAATGCTGTATTGCAGCTTGGTCCCGTTGATCGTGAGGGTGGCGGTGCCAGTGCCGGTGACGGAGCTGGCCGGTGTCTCCTTTGCTCCGGTCATCTGGGCGACGTAGGTAACCGGGGCCGGTGGACCACTCCAGGCCCCGAGGACCAGGACCGAGGCGATGATGCCGAGGATGCGACGTGTCATGGGACATGCTCCGTGTAAGGGGAGGCGGAACGGCCGCGGTGCAGGCGCCAAGGCGCAGCGCCCACATCCAGCACAGGATGAAGAGTATCACCGCGGTACGGGAAACGGCGGTTGATTATTTGAACCCCGGACCGCCTGGTCCCGAAGCAGGGTGGCTTGAGTTCCCGTACACATCCCATTGCTGGCATTGCCGCTTAGCGTAAGGCCTCGCGCTCGAATGGTCGCCCTTGAGGTTCCGGGAAATGCCGCCAGACTCCATTGCGGTGATTGCTGGGTGATTACTAGCCCCTTTTCGGAAACGCCTCACGAGGACGGTCATGTCGATCGAGCGGATCACCAAACGACTCGTCGACGCGACGCAGCCCAGCGATCGGGACGTCTTCCTGCGGGACGCTGACCTTGCCGGCTTCGGCCTCAAGGTGACACCAACCGGGAAGAAGACCTACCTCGTCCAGTATCGTATCCCCGGTTTCGGGCGCCGGGGATACGCCAAACGCTTCTCGCTTGGTGAACATGGCCCCCTATCGGAGCTCTCGGCATCCTATCTCGACGAAGTGGACAGGCGCCGGAAGCCCGGTACTGCGAGGGAATACCGCCGTCACACCCGCGGACGTTCGGCGTCTTCACCGCTCTTTGCACGAGACGCCTTACGTTGCCAATCGTGTCGTGGCACCGCTCTCGACTTTCTTCGCGTACGCCATTGCCGAGGGCGCGATTCCGTCAAAGGAGAACCCTGCTCGCGGGGTCGAGTTCTATCCCGAGCAGGGGCGTGAACGCTTCCTCACGAAGGAGGAGTTCGGCCGGCTCGGTGAGGCGCTCGCTCATGCTGAGCGGGAGGGTCTTCCGCGCGCG
>DATAVM010000157.1:0-5039 GCA_036267775.1 Gemmatimonadales bacterium | reverse complement strand
TGCTGCGCGATTTCATCTTCCTGCTCAAGGATCTCGGTCTCAGCGGCGCCACCATCCGCCGCCACATCTCGGCCGTGCGGACCTGGTTCGGCTTTCTGGGCGAAGAGGGAATTGTCGACCGCGACCCCAGCGATCGACTCGAGACGCCCAAACGGTGGCGGACGTTGCCAGACACGTTGTCGGTGGAAGAGGTGGATCGCCTGCTCGACGCGCCGCGCGTGGACGAGCCGATGGCGTGGCGGGACCGGACGCTGCTGGAGCTGGCGTATGGAGCGGGACTGCGCGTGTCGGAAATCTGCGATATCACATTGACGGATCTATTCATTTCCGAAGCGCTCGTGCGGGCGTTTGGCAAAGGCCGCAAGGAGCGGCTGATCCCGATTGGCCGGACGGTGATCTCCACGCTGTCGGTGTATCTGCACACGCTGCGACCCACGCTCGATCATGGCGACACCAAGGGCCGCGTGGTCCTTAACGCGCGCGGCGGGCCGCTCTCGCGCGTGGGCGCCTGGGGAGTGGTCAAGAAGCGGGCAAAGCAGGCGGGGATTACCAAGACGGTGACGCCGCACACGCTCAGGCATTCGTTCGCGACGCACCTGCTCGAGGGTGGTGCGGATCTGCGGGCGGTGCAGGAGATGCTGGGGCATGCGGACCTGTCGACGACGCAGATCTACACCCATGTCGATCGCGATTACCTCAGGAGTGTGCACCAGAAGTTCCACCCCAGAGGATAGGCTCGAGGGGAGGCGCAATGATTCCGATTCTCCAGCGTTTCTTGCGCATCCCTGGGCGTCCACTATCCAGATGTTCGCGCTGGGCGACGGCCGCGATGGAACCGGTGAAGCGCTGATCACCTTCGTACTTGGCGGCGCGCAAATGAGTCCGGAGCGAGCGCCCGACGGGAACACGTTCTATCCCGTACACTTTCATGTCGTCGCCTGGGACAGAACCACGAGCCGTACCGTGACCCTCGACACGACCCGGCGTTTTCTGCGCGATCAGCCGCTGCAGCCGGGTGACCGATTTGCCGGCTGGCTCGAGATGGCGCTGCCAGGTGGCGATTGGCAGATCGCTGTGCGTGCCACACAGGAGAGCGACTCGTCCGGCGCCTACGCACTGACGCGAGACGTTCACGTCGACAGCGGGACTGTGCTGGCGGTGAGTGACGCAGTGTTCGGTCTCACCGGATCCACTCGGTGGCGGGCGACGGATGGCGGGGATTTCCCGATCAACGCCCTGGGTGCCTGGCAGTCCGATAGCCGAGTAGAGCTGTACTACGAGGTGCATGGCGTGCTTGCGAACGGGCCCTACAACACGAGTATCACGCTCAGGCCGGCGGATGCCAAGGCAAAGGATCTTGTGCGCATCGCAACCACTGACAGGTCCCAAGGATCAGTCACCCGCGTTCGCCGCTCAATGGTGCTTCCTCATCTCAAGGCCGGGTCCTACGAAGTGACCATCACCATCGAGGCTGGGGCGCAGCGCTCGACGCGGGTCGAAACGCTGGTTGTGCTGGCGCCGCACTGAGCGGCTGCGATCGCGACTAGCTTGGGGGACTAGCCGATCGCACACACCTGCGAGATAGAGACCGCCATGCTCCTGATCCTCGACAACTACGACTCCTTCACGTACAACCTCGTCCAGTACCTGGGCGAATTGGGCACCGAGCCCGAAGTCTTCCGGAACAACCGGATCACCGTGGCCGATGCGATCGCGCGCAAGCCAGCCGCGGTGGTGATCTCGCCGGGTCCATGCACGCCCGGTGAGGCCGGGGTTTCGGTCGATCTGATCCGTGGTGCGGCCGAGGCCGGGATTCCGGTGCTGGGCGTCTGCCTGGGCCACCAGGCCATTGGCGAGGCCTTTGGCGGCGAGGTCGTCCGCGCCGACCGGCAAATGCACGGCAAGACCACGGAGATTGTGCATGCGGGCGATCCGCTCTTTACCGGGATTCCTTCACCCATTCAGGCGATGCGGTATCACTCGCTGGTGGTCTCGCCCGACAATCTCCCGGCCGAACTCGAGGTCATTGCCTGGTCTGGCGACCGCCCTCAAGGCCGCGAAATCATGGGACTCAAGCATCGCACGCATCGCGTCTGGGGCGTGCAATTCCATCCCGAATCGGTGGGGACTCCCGCCGGGCGGCAGCTCTTGACAAACTTCCTTCGCCTCGCGTCGGTGTTGGAGGATGTACCAGCCATCTAATCGCTTGTTGGACAATCGGTTAGGAAGACCATTCCCGCTCCGGCACGTATTTTGACTCCGGCGGGTCCATCTGATAGCTTATGTCGTGCCTGTCCTGTTGGTCGTACCGGCCCGCGTCGGCTCGACGCGACTCCCTTCAAAACCGCTCCAGCTTCTTGGCGGGGCACCACTGGTCGCCCGCGTTGTCGAACGTGCGCGCGAAGTCACCGGCGTGGCACGCCTTGTCGTGGCCACCGATTCGCCCGACATCGCCCACGCCGTGGCACCATGGGACGTCGAGGTCGTGATGACCCGCGCCGATCACGAGAGCGGCACCGACCGTGTGGCCGAGGTCGCGCGGCGGTCGGAGATGGCGGGATTCGACATCGTCGTCAACCTGCAGGGCGACGAACCGTTCATGCCGGCTGAAGCGGTCGCGGGCGCGATTGCCCGCGTGCATGGCGGCGACGCGATCGGCACCGCGGCAGCCCCGCTCGATCCGGCACTGCGGAACGACCCCGCTCGGGTCAAAGTCGTCACGGACGATGCCGGCCGGGCGCTCTACTTCTCCCGTGCGGCCATTCCGCACGTTCGAGACACTGCCGATCTCCCCGCCGCCCGCTGGTGGCAGCATCTGGGCGTCTATGCCTATCGCCGCGACGCGCTGCTGCGGGTAACCGCGCTGCCGCCCACGGCACTGGAACAACTCGAACGCCTGGAGCAACTGCGGGCACTCGCTGCCGGCCTCGCCATTGGCGTGGCCTTTCTTGATCACCCGGTGCCCCCTGGCATCGACACTCCCGACGATCTGGCCGCCGCGGAACTGCGGTGGCGCGACCTCGCCGAGGTATCCCGATGACGACTTCCGCTCGTGCAACCAAGTTCATCTTTGTGACCGGCGGCGTGGTCTCGTCGCTGGGCAAGGGAATCGCCGCGGCCTCGCTGGGCCGCCTTCTGGTGGAACGGGGACTTTCCGTGACCATGCAGAAGTTCGATCCGTACATCAACGTCGATCCGGGCACGATGTCGCCGTTTCAGCACGGCGAGGTCTATGTCACCGACGACGGCGCCGAGACGGATCTGGACCTGGGACATTACGAGCGGTTCATCGATCGCGCACTTTCGCAACAGAACAACATCACCACCGGCCGCATCTATCAGACGGTGATCGGCAAGGAACGTCGCGGCGAGTACCTCGGCGGCACCGTGCAGGTGATCCCGCACATCACCGATGAGATCAAGTCGGCGCTCCGCCGCTCGGCGCCTGGTCACGATGTGGTGATCACCGAAATCGGCGGTACGGTGGGCGACATCGAATCGCTGCCGTTTCTGGAAGCGATCCGTCAGTTCCGCCAGGAAGTGGGCCGCGACAACACGCTGTTCATTCATCTGACGCTGGTGCCGTTTATTGCCGCGGCGGGCGAGCTCAAGACCAAGCCCACGCAACACTCGGTACACGATCTGATGCAGGTGGGAATTCAGCCGGATCTGCTGATCTGCCGCAGCGATCGCCCGCTATCGGCCGAGATCAAGCGCAAGATCGCGCTCTTCTGCAACGTGGACTTTACCGCGGTAATCGAGAGCCCGGATGTGAAGAGCATCTACGAGCTGCCGCTGCGGTTTTCAGAACAGGGCTTCGATCGCGAAGTGTGCGACCGGCTCAAGCTGGTGACGCGCGAGCCCGATCTTACCAACTGGGCCGAGATGGTCGAGCGGATTCTGCGACCCGCCGCCAAGGTCAAGATCGCCGTCGTCGGCAAGTACACCAACTTGCAGGATGCGTACAAGTCGATCAGCGAAGCGCTGCTGCACGGCGGTATTCCGCACGATGTGGGCGTGGAAGCGACCTGGATTTCCAGCGACGAGTTTCATTCGCAGGAAGAAGCGGGAAAGCTGCTTGCGGGATTCGATGGACTGCTGGTCCCGGGAGGCTTTGGCGAGCGCGGCATCGAAGGGATGATCGAAGCGGTGCGCTGGGCTCGCGAGCACAAGCTGCCGTATTTCGGTATCTGCCTGGGCCTGCAGATCGGCATCATCGAGTTCGCGCGCGACGTCTGCGGCATGACCACCACGTCGTCCACGGAATTCGCGCCCGACTGTCCCGATCCGGTCATCGCACTGCTTGCGTCGCAGCGCGACGTCAAGGATATGGGCGGCACCATGCGACTCGGCGCGTACACCGCCAAGCTCCGGCCCGGGAGCAAAGCGGCCGAGGCGTACGGGACGACCGAGATTTCCGAACGGCATCGCCATCGCTGGGAAGTGAACAACGCCTATCGGGATGTCCTGGCCGAGCACGGGATGCGACTCTCCGGCCAATCGCCGGACGGTGGACTGGTGGAGATGATCGAGCTGCCCGATCAGATGCACCCGTGGTTTGTCGGTTGCCAGTTTCATCCGGAGCTCAAGTCGAGGCCGACGCATCCGCATCCGCTGTTTGTGGCGTTCGTGGCGGCGGCGCGCGCTCACGCCGCGGGTGAGAGCGTCTCCGACTCGTCGGCGCGCGCCGCGTGAGCTGGCGCTTCGGTCCGGGACCATTTCTGATCGCCGGGCCGTGTGTCGTCGAGCACGATGATGTGATGCTGCGCGTGGCGGCATCGCTTGCGTCACTTGCGGATCGTCACAAGATCGCGGTGTGCTTCAAGGCGTCGTTTGACAAGGCGAACAGGGCACGAGTCGCTGCCGCGCGTGGACCGGGGATGCACGAAGGGCTGGCGGCACTGGAACGGGTACGGCGCACCAGCGGATTGCCGATCCTTACCGATGTGCATGAGGCCGACCAGGCCGCGGCCGCGGCCGATGTGGTCGATGCGTTGCAGATCCCGGCGTTTCTCGCCCGGCAGACGGACCTGCTGATC
>DATAVM010000156.1:0-2037 GCA_036267775.1 Gemmatimonadales bacterium | reverse complement strand
CAAGAGAGTTCTTGAAACCGCCGCCCGACTGGCGGCGTCTGGCCTATACGAACAAATTCGGACACTCCCAAATGACGTACCACCTTCCGTTCTGTGCACCGGCAGCCCGGGCTGGCCGCGTGAACGCCATGTCGGTGTTGGCGATGTCATTCGCCGCGCCCATGGTGCGGGCGCAAGAGCTGAAGCCGCGGGCCACCGTCACAATCGACGTCCAGAGCCGGTGGCTTAACGCGAGCCAGCCTGCCGCATTCACCCAGTTTACAAATCAGCGACTGCAACTCCACGTCGATTCGGTCGTACTCGGCCGCGACGATCGGCGAGTCTGGCTGTCGCAGAACTACAACCTTGGCGGAGTTTCGACGACCTTGCGTGGCAGCGTCGACGCCTCCGGTCGCGCTGCCGGCCTGCTCGTCATCCTGGGCAAGGCGCCATCACAAAGCTGCGGGCCGCCGCAAGGCCGCGGGCAGGTCGATCGTGACGGCGGCAGCATCACGCTGACGGAACAGCTCGGCGGCCTGGGTGTTTTCTTTGCTCAGAGCAACCAGGTGTCACGCATGAGTCGCGCAGCGCTTGCGACGACTGCGGCTGTGGGGAAGAGCCACAGCGTGATGCGCGGGAGTCGCATTACGCGATTCCTGCGCGACAGCGTTGTACGGGGTCTCCACTTGGCGCTGCTCAGAGACAGCGCCGAGATTACGCTATCTGACAATGTGCCGTGGGACGCTGGAACGCCGGAGTATGATCGCTTTCCGGACTCTATTCCAACCGTTTCGCACGATGTGCGCGGTAGCATTACCGGCTGGCGCCTCGTGAATCCGCAGAACGGCAGGACACTCTGGATCGCCGACACCACAACGCTTCGCGGCACTGCAACACTGCATCTCGCAGACGGTCGAATCTTTCACACGACCACGCAATATGATCAACGCACGACGGCGATCGTCGCGGATTCCGGTGCTCCGCCGGTCGCACCGCTGCCGCCGGCGCAATCCCAGCTCGCATTCTACGCCGATACATCGCTGCACCGGCGCCTGGCGGCGGGGGACGCGACGGCGACCGATTCGGTGCTCCGGATACTTGACCATCCGCCAAGTCCCGCGGCCCACGAAATAGCGATTCGGGCGTTGGCTGGTTTCTCGTCTGGAAGACAATCCGGCGCGGTGCGTGAATGGATTCTGCGGTCAGGCGACACCGCAACCGTGTTCGGCGAATTCATGGCCAACGGGATGTCGCCAGCCGCATACGACCTCGTGCACCCTGTGCTGGCCGATCCGCGGTACGCGTTCAATCACGGCGTACATCCGGAGACCTACTTCTGGTGGGAGAGACTGCAGCTTCTCGCCAACGCGCCGATTTCGGATTCGACGCACTGGGGATGCCCCGCGCCGCTCTGCCGCGCCATCGCGAGCGAATGGCCGTCGGCCCCCGAACCGCATCTTCGCGAGTTGGGGCTCGTCGCCCGGTTTGCGCTGGATCCGATGCGCTGGGCGGATACCGTCATCGGTCTCGCGCGTTCGCATCCAATGCTTGAGGAGGCCGCACGCACTGCGGTCGGCGCGAACGCAACAGGCGGCCGCGACGATATGCTTCCAGTTCCACCCTCCGGCGCCTCCTGGCACAGGTGGGCCGCCTGGCTCGCGACGTTTTATCCCAATGAGAGTTTTGCTCCAGGGTCCTATACGCCGGCCGTGCCAACGGTGGCTGTCAACGCGGTGCGTACTGTCGAGCGAATCCAGCATCGTAACGTCGCTGCCGAACTCCTCGACCAGTTCGCGCATGCGGACGATTCGGCGCGCTTTGTGTTCGGCACCATGTTGACGGCACTCAACCCACGCTACCGGAGCGAGCAAGACGCCCTCATAGCCTTTACCACCGGCGATGCGCTCGACCAGCTTCTCGCGTATCGTGGATTCTCTGCTCGAATGAGCGCAACCACAATCGCCGACTCCGCGGCGGTGCGCGAGATCGTCGAACATGTCGCGGCGATGATCCTGGATGGTGCGGCGCCGTGGCCGGAGTTCCACAATCCCGGCGCGA
>DATAVM010000155.1:0-1684 GCA_036267775.1 Gemmatimonadales bacterium | reverse complement strand
CGACCGCCGTTCGATATCGATACAGTCAATGTCGGCAATCGCGAGGTGGACGTGCGCCAGGAGGTGGCGCATGCCACCGCCTTCGGCACACTGCTGCATTTCAAGAAAGATATCACCACGGCGCAGCCGCGCGTCCTCATGGTGGCGCCGCTATCCGGCCACTTCTCGACGCTGTTGCGCGCCACCGTGCGTACCATGCTGCCGGACCACGACGTCTACATCACCGACTGGCACAACGCCCGCGACGTGCCGCTCACCGCCGGCCGCTTCGGCTTCGACGAATATATCGAACACGTGATCAAGTTCCTGGAGGTGATGGGGCCGGGCACCCACGTGCTGGCGGTGTGCCAGCCCTGCGTCGCGGTGCTCGCGGCGGTGGCCGCGATGGCGCAGGACGGCAACCCGGCGCAGCCGCGCAGCATGACCCTGATGGCCGGACCGATCGACGTGCGGGTCAATCCCACGACCGTGGATGATTTGGCCAGGAAGCAGACCATCGAGTGGTTCGAGCGCACGCTGACGGCGGCGGTGCCGCTGCGCTATCCCGGCGCGTTCCGCCGCGTCTACCCGGGCTTCGTCCAGCTCACGGCATTCATGAGCATGAACGTCGAGCGCCACGTCAAGGCGCACCGCGATCTGTACGACAATCTCGCCAACGGCGAGTTCGCGAAGGCGGCGGTGACCAAAGCGTTCTACGACGAATATTTCGCCGTGCTCGATCTCACCGCCGAATTTTATCTGGAAACGGTGCGCAACATCTTCCAGGAATTCGCGCTGCCGCGGGGCGCGCTGCATTATCACGGCGAGCGGATCGATCCGAGCGCGATCCGCCGCACCATGCTGCTGACGGTGGAAGGCGAGCGCGATGATATCTGCGCCGTCGGTCAGACCGTCGCCGCCCACGACCTGTGCAGCAAGCTCCGTCCCTACCTCAAGCGCCACCATATGCAGCCCGGCGTCGGCCATTACGGGGTGTTCTCCGGCAAGCGCTGGGAGAGCCAGATTTTTCCGATCCTGAAGAACGTGATCCTGTCGAGCGATTGACTCGCTGCGCGCCCGCGCGGAATAGGATGGGCGAGCGGCAACGCCGACCCAGTGGGACACGTCATGTCAGCCGATACGGACCTGCAGGCGCTCAAGACAGCGTTGTCTGAGCGCTTCGGCGAGGACTTTGCCGTTGATCCGGAGTTGGCTGGGGTGCACGAGTTGTCGCAGATTGCCGGTCACCGCTCGCACCGGCGATTTCTGCCGCGCCCGGTCGCGCCGGAATTGCTGCGGCTGCTGTGCGCCTGCGCATTGTCGGCGCCGTCGAAGAGCGATCTGCAGCAGGCCGACATCGTCGTGGTCGACGACGCCAAGGTGCGCCAGGGCATCGTCGACACCATTCCCGACATGCCGTGGATCATGGATGCGCCGGTGTTCCTGATGTTTGTCGGCAACGGCGCCCGGCTGCCATTGATGGCGCGGACACACGGCAAGCCGTTTCCGAACGATCATCTCGATCAATTCTTCAATGCCGCGGTGGATGCGGCGATCGTGATGACGACGTTCATCCGCGCCGCCACCGCGGCCGGGCTCGGCACCTGTCCGATCAGCGCGGTGCGCGACCATCCGCAAACCGTGAGTGAGTTGCTGCACCTGCCGCAACGGGTGTTTCCGGTGGCGGGGCTCTGCGTCGGCTACC
>DATAVM010000154.1:0-26304 GCA_036267775.1 Gemmatimonadales bacterium | reverse complement strand
GCGTCGAAATCGACTGGCAGGAACAGACCGGTGAGACCTACGCCGTGCGGCTGGTGGTCACCGGCGAAGATCGGCGCGGACTCTACGCCGACATCATGCAGGCGATTTCGCAGAGCGGCACCAACATCCGTGGCGCGGATCTGCACTCCAAGGATGGCAGCGTGTTCGGGACGATCTTTGTCGAAGTGGACAACCTGCCGCACCTGGGAAAAGTGGTGCGTGCCATCCGCAAGGTGAAGGGTGTCGCGACGGTCGAGCGGCGCGAGGTTCCTGGTGCGAATTGAGCAGGTGTGGTGTGGTGTTGTGGCACTCGTGCTTGCTCTTCCAGCCGCATCGGCGCGAGCACTCCGCGACACCGCAGTCACGGTGCAGATCGCAAGCGGTGTGCTCGCGGGCGTGGAGCACGACGGGATCGATGCGTTCAAGGACATTCCGTACGCGGCACCGCCGATCGGTGCGCTGCGCTGGCGGGCACCACAACCGGTAGCTCCGTGGGCCGGTCAGCGCGCTGCAACAGACTTTGGGCCGAGCTGCATGCAGAAGACGCCGGTGCGCGGCGTGGTCGCTGGCAATCCCGGCGCAAAAGCGAGTGAGGATTGTCTCACGCTCAACGTGTGGACGCTCGCGGCGCACAACGCGCGGCGACCGGTGATGGTATGGCTGCACGGCGGTGGCAATGTGGAGGGCAGTGCCGCGCGCACGCTCTATGATGGTGCCGCCTTTGCTCGCGACAGTGTGGTCTTTGTGTCGGTGGATTATCGGCTGGGGCTTCTCGGGTTCTTTGCGCATCCGTCGCTGACGGCCGCGGCGGGAACGGAACCCGCGGCCAATTTCGGCTTGCAGGACCAAGTCGCCGCACTCGAGTGGGTCAAGCGCAACGTTGCGCAATTCGGCGGCGATCCGGCCAATGTCACGGTCTTTGGCGAGTCCGCCGGCGGCGAAGACATCCGCAATCTGATGAACATGCCGGCAGCGCGCGGACTCTTTGAGCGTGCGATCATCGAGTCAGGCGGCGGTGGATGGCAGAACCCGCCGACGATGCGCGAGGCGGAAAACGCTGGCGCCGCCGTCGCGACCGCACTGCGCCTGCCCGGCAGCAACACGACAGTTGCGCAGTTGCGCGGTGTGCCCGCGGAATCAATTCTCGCTCTCGGCGATTCGCTCCTCACTGGTCCGATCGTTGATGGCAAGGTGCTGCTCAAACCACCACTCGCGGGCTTTGCCGACGGCAGTGCGATGGACGTTCCGCTGATCGTCGGCACCAACAGCGAAGAAGGCTCGCTCTTGACGGAGGCGCCTGCGTTTGGGGCGCTGTTCCCGCGCATCAATCCGGCCAACCTTGCCCGCCTGCGCGCGAGCTATGGCGCGGCGGCTACAGCAGATTCGGACTTTACCAAGCTGCTCTTTCGCGACGGCTACTTTGCCGGTCCATCGCGGGCAATCGCGCGCCGCAAGGCGAGCGCTCCAACGTGGCTCTATCGTTTCGACTACGTGCTGAGCGTTCTCCGCCGGACCCGCGCCGGTGCCACCCACGGCTCCGAATTGCCGTACGTCTTTACCAACTGGCCCTTGCCGCTCGTGATCCCGGGCGATCGCCACATCCAGAACGTGATGCACGGCTGCTGGGTGGCGTTTGCGCGCACTGGAGAGCCTCAATGCGCTGGAATGCCCGCCTGGCCCCGCTATGACGCCATTACTGATCGACTGATGCTGATTGGCGACACGCTGGCGGCCGCGCCCAATCCGGCAGGTCCCGTTCTCGACATTCTCGCGCAACTTCTGCATCACTGACTTCCGACCAGGACGCCTCATGCCCGCCAGCTGGCTGCTCAAGACCGAACCGTCGACGTATTCCTGGCAGGACCTGGTGCGCGACAAGACGACCACCTGGGATGGCGTGGCGAATGCCGCAGCGCTCATCAACCTGCGCGCGATGAAGACGGGCGACGAGGCGCTCATCTATCACTCGGGTGACGAGAAGGCGATCGTCGGAATCGCGCGGATCACTCGCGGCGGCTACGCCGATCCCAAGCTCGATGATCCCCGGCGCGCCGTGGTCGATGTGGCCTGGGTCAAGGCGCTCGCCAAGCCGGTGACATTGGCGACGATCAAGGCCGACAAGCGGCTGGCGAGCTTTGCGCTGGTGCGAATCAGCCGGCTGTCGTGCATGCCCGTGTCGGCGGAGCACCGTGCCGTGCTCAAGGAACTCGGCGTCCGGTAGCTCGCCGGACCCTATCGGGTTATCTTCGGGTATGCCGAATTTTGAAGTCAGGGCGCCGTTTGCGCCGGCTGGCGATCAGCCCCGCGCGATCAGCGAATTGTCCGCTGGGCTGGCGCGGGGTGATCGCCATCAGACGCTGCTGGGGGTCACGGGCAGTGGCAAGACGATGACGCTCGCGCACGTCCTCGCGTCGTGGGGAAAGCCCACGCTGGTGCTTTCGCACAACAAGACACTCGCGGCACAGCTCTACGGCGAACTCAAGCAATTCCTGCCGGCCAACGCCGTCGAATATTTCGTCTCGTACTACGACTACTACCAACCCGAAGCGTACGTCCCGTCGACCGACGTGTACATCGAGAAAGACGCGTCGATCAATCAGGACCTCGAAGCGCTGCGACTGCGCGCCACTTCGTCGCTGATGGAGCGCGACGACGTGGTCATTGTCTCGACGGTGTCGGCCATCTACGGCCTGGGCGATCCCGCCGCGTATCGTGCGCTGATGCTCAACGTGGCCGTGGGCGATACCCGCGGCCGCAACGCGATCCTCGGCGACCTCATCAACATCCAGTATCAGCGCAACGACGCCGCGTTCGAGTCCGGGACCTTTCGCGTGCGTGGCGACACGATTGAAATCCTTCCCGCGTACGACGAGCAAGGTGTCCGCATCGAGCTCTGGGGCGATCAGGTGGAGCGGATCACCCGCTTCCATCCGCTCACCGGCAACGCCATCGCGCAACTCGATCGCTGCGCCATCTACCCGGCCAAGCACTTCGTGACGCAGCGTCCGACCATCGAGCGCGCGGTCAAGGCGATTCGCGAGGAGCTGGCCGTCCGTCTGCACGAGCTCCGGGTGGCGGGCAAGCTGCTCGAAGCGCAGCGGCTCGACTCGCGGACCACCTTTGACGTGGAAATGCTGCTGGAAGTCGGCACCTGTGCGGGCGTGGAGAACTATTCGCGGCACTTTTCCGGTCGCGCGGTAGGCGAGCGTCCGGCGTGCCTGCTCGACTACTTCCCGGCGGACTATCTGGTGATCGTCGACGAGTCGCATGTGTCGCTGCCGCAGATCGGCGGCATGTTCAACGGCGACCGTGCGCGCAAGGAGACGCTGGTGGAGTACGGCTTTCGCCTGCCGTCCGCACTCGACAACCGGCCGTTGCGGTTTGACGAGTTCATGACGCTCGCACCGCAGATGATCAATGTGTCGGCCACGCCCGGCGATCTCGAGCTCGGCCTGAGCGCGGGGAAAGTGGTCGAACAGGTCATTCGGCCCACGGGGCTGGTCGATCCCGAAGTGGTGATTCGCCCGGTCAAGGGCCAGGTCGACGATCTCCTGGGCGAGATTCGCGACACCGTCA
Source organism: Gemmatimonadales bacterium (assembly GCA_036267775.1). GTDB lineage: Bacteria > Gemmatimonadota > Gemmatimonadetes > Gemmatimonadales > GWC2-71-9 > Palsa-1233. The sequence goes on along the minus strand of DATAVM010000154.1, from coordinate 22,728 downwards.
AGCGACGCGAGCGCGTGCTGGTGACCACGCTCACCAAGCGCATGGCGGAAGATCTCACCGACTACCTGCAGCAGGCCGACGTGCGCGTGCGCTACTTGCACAGCGACATCGACGCCATCGAGCGCGTGGAGATTCTCCGCGGGTTGCGGCTGGGCGAATTCGACGTGCTCGTCGGGATCAACCTGCTGCGCGAAGGCCTCGATCTTCCCGAGGTCTCGCTCGTCGCCATTCTGGACGCCGATCACGAGGGCTTCCTGAGGAGCGATCGCTCGCTGATCCAGACCTGTGGCCGCGCCGCGCGCAATGTGCACGGCCGGGCCATTCTGTACGCGGACCGGATGACCGGCTCGATGCAGCGCGCAATCGACGAGATGAGCCGCCGGCGCGAGATCCAGCGCGCTCACAATATCGAGCACGGAATCACGCCGCTGTCGATCGTCAAGTCGATCGACGAAGTCCGGCTTTCCACGCACGTGGCCGATCAGCGCACGGAGCGCGCCGATCCGCGCCGGCGCGAAGCCGTCGCGACCGCACCGCCGGCGGATCTGCGCGATCCGGCACAGCGCGCCGCGGCGATCGCGGCACTCGAGCAGCAGATGCGGGAAGCCGCCGCCAATCTGGAATTCGAGCTCGCCGCAATGCTGCGCGACCAGCTCAACGACCTGCGCAGTGCGAATGCGCCCAATGTGCGGCGCCCCGCGCAGCGGATGACCGGCCGTTCGTGATGACCCTCGTCGATCGTGACGCGCTCGATCGCGCCGGCGAAGCACTCGGACGCGACCTGCCGCACGGCAGCGTCGTCTGGCTCACGGGGCCGCTGGGTGCCGGCAAGACCACGCTCGCCCGGGCCATTGCGCGGGGCCGCGGCGTGTCCGGCGCAGCCACGTCGCCAACATACGCGCTGGTGCATCACTACCATGGCGAGCGGGGTGATGTGTATCACGTCGACTGCTACCGGCTCAGCACGCCCGATGCCGCGGCCGATCTCGACTGGGAAACACTTGCCGCGGCCGATCTGCTGCTGATCGAGTGGCCCCATCGCGCCGGCCCGTGGGCACCGCGCGCCACCTGCAGCGTCACACTCGACCATGCCGGCGAAGAGCTGCGTCAACTGGAGTGCGCGTGATCACCATCGCGGCCGACGCCGCGAGCGATCGCTGCACCATCGCCGCCACCGACGGCACGCGCGTGGTTCACCGCGATCTGGATGGTGCCCGCGGTCACGCCGGGCGGATCCTCGCCCTGCTCGACGAAACCCTTCGCGATCTCGACGCCGTGCCGCGCGATATTGGTCAACTGCTGACTGGCGACGGGCCCGGCTCATTTACCGGTCTCCGCGTGGTCGCGGCACTCGCCAAGGCGCTGGCGTGGCGGCGACAATTGCCGTGGTCAACCGCACCGTCGCTGCGGATTCGCGCGGCGGCACACCGCCCCGCAGCCGGCGGTCGCGTGCTCGCGCTGAGCGATGCGTTGCGCGGTGAGCTCTATGCCGGCTGCTGGGAGTTTGCGGATGACGCAGTCAGTCAGGTGGGACCGTCGCCGCGCGCCGTCGACCCGGCGGGGCTCGTGAGCGTCTTCGGTGCGGTCGATGTGGTGGTGGGGAGCATTCCGGCGACGGCGCTCGATGTGGTGTCGCAGGTGACTGGTCGCGTGCCTGTGACCGGTAGCGCCGCACTGCCCGATGCGCGGCGGCTATTTGAGCTGCATGCCATGCGCGGCGGCACGGTGCCGGTCATCGATGCGGCGCAATGGGAGCCCGAGTACGGCCGTCCCGCAGAAGCCCAGGCGGTATGGGAGAGGAAGCATGGCCGGCCCTTGCCGCCTGCGTCCGGCGTCGCGAGCTGATCTCGCGGCCCTCGCCGACCTCGAACGGCGCGCGTTCAGCGATCCCTGGTCCGCCGACGAGCTCGCCGAAGGACTGAGCTGGACGGGGGCGATTGCGCTCATCGCGGAAGATGCGGCCGGCGCCATTGTGGGCTATGCGCTCGGACGCGTGATTGTCGACGAAGGCGAGATTCTGTCGCTCGCGGCGGACCCAGACCATCGGCGGGGCGGGGTGGGCCACACGCTGCTGACCGGGATCATGGCGGCGATGATCGACCACGGGGCCCGCGCGGCCTGGCTCGAGGTCCGGGAATCCAACGACGCGGCGCGTGCGATGTATGCGCAGGCAGGGTTTGTCGCCACCGGCGTGCGGCGGGGCTATTATCGTCGGCCACCGGAAGATGCGCTGGTGCTGCGACGCCAGTTGGTCCCGGCCGCGGCAACGAGGTCCCCGGTGCGGTAATGCGGCCGGCGTCTTCGCAACCCGCTCCTGCATCATGATGATTCGTCCGCTTCACAACGACCTTTGACCGAGAGTATTCGCGATGAGCAAGAGCCTCAACAAGGTGATCCTGATCGGCAACCTCGGCGCCGATCCCGAAGTCCGCAGCACGTCCAACGGCGGCCGCGTCGCCACCGTCTCGCTGGCGACCAGTCGCCAATGGAAGGGCGCCGATGGCCAGCGCCAGGAAAAGACCGCCTGGCATCGCGTCATCTTCTGGAATGCCAAAGGGACCGGCCAGCAGCTGGCCGATCTGATCGAGCGGTTTTGCAAGAAGGGCGACAAGCTCTACGTCGAGGGCGAGATCGAGTATCGCACCTGGCAGGACAAGGATGGCCAGACGCGCTATTCCACCGAGATCAACGGCCGCGAACTCATTCTGCTCTCCGGCAAGGGCGAAGGTGGCGAAGGCGGCTCGACCTGGAGTGGTTCACGGGCGCCGGCCGCCAAGTCCGCCGGGGCACCGGCCAAGAAGGACCAGTCCTTTGATGACATCCCCGAGGCCCTCGACGCCGAGGACGACGACCTCCCGTTCTGAGGCGCCGGAGCGCGTACGCGGGTCGAATGGCTATTCGCAAGCAATACCGCCAATAGCCATTCGTCCTATGCGGCAGGAGCGGGTGGCCACAGAGTGGGTCTGCCGGCTCGGGCCATTGTGAGCCGCTCCCGCCCGGACGATACTCGGAGGACTGGTGTTCCCTGTGGTCTGGCACGGTTCATGGTGCAAAGACCGCATATATCCGACCCTCGGGAGGTCTCAGGATGCGTTCGTCATTCGTTGTTGCAGTGCTGCTGAGCGCAGCACCGCTGGCAGCCCAGCAGCCCAGCGCCGGCTTTCCGGCCCCTGAAAACTCCCGGGGGTCAGCGCAGATTCCCTATCGCCCCATTCGCACCGACGAGCTCCGCGCCGCGGGCTTTCTCACGGAGAACCGCGAGCTTCCCTTTGGCCGGGTCCTCGGTCCGGTGACGCCGGAAGAAGTGCATTCCAATCAGGTGGGTGCGGTCGCCATGCCGGGTACGATCATTGGCGTTACGCCGCCCGCGGGTGCCGCCTATCAGCGCGGCGACACCATCATGCTCGCGACGGTAGTGCCCGGGTCGCTCGCCTGGGGACAGATCGTGATTCCCACCGGGCTCGCCCGCGTCACGGATCACAATCCACGGCAGACGCTGGCCACGGTGATCAAGATGTACGCGCCGATTCACGACGGGCAGGTCACACTGCCCGTGGAACCCGCGCCCAATCCGGGACTGGTCACGCCGGTCAAGGTGGAAGGCCCGACCGGCACCGTGATCATGGGGCGTGAGCGCACCGAGCTGCAGCAGCCCGGATCGTTCATGTTTGTCGACCTGGGCAAGGCATCGGGAATCCGGATCGGCGACTTTGTCGAGATCAGGCGCCGCCCGGCGCCACGCCTCAACACCAGCGACACGATCGACGAGCTCATGGCCACCGCACAGGTCGTTCATGTCGGCGACAAGAGCAGCACAATCAAGTTGACGCGGGTCGTGGGACCGGCGATTGCGCCGGGCACGCCGGTCGTTCGGGTCGCCACGCTTCCCAACTGAAGCGTGGCGGCACGCGTCGCTATCTTTCTCTCCTGACATTCCCACGGACTTGGCAACGGCGGGCAGATGGTGCGCCCGCCGCGGAGGAAGTGCATGAGCGGATCAGTCGTGATCACCGGCGGCGCGGGCTTCATCGGATCGCACATCGCCGAGGCATTTCTCGACGCGGGCTGGTCGGTGACCTGCCTCGACGATCTGTCGCGCGGCAAGCAGGCGCAGGTGCCCGCCAAGGCGCGCTTCGTGAAGGCCGACGTGCGCGACAAGGACGCGTTCGCGGCGATCGCCGACGGCAAGTTCGACGTGGTGATCCACGAGGCGGCGCAGATCGACGTGCGCGTTTCGGTGCAGGAGCCGGCCCTCGATGCATCGATCAATCTCGTGGGCTTTGCCAACGTTCTGGCCGCGGCGGCCGCGGGAAAGACCCGGCGCGTGATCTTCGCGTCCAGCGGTGGTGTGGTCTACGGCGATCCCGATGTGATCCCCACGCCGGAAACGAATGCGACGTTGCCGGTGTCTCCCTATGGAGTGAGCAAGCTCGCGGGCGAGCACTATCTGCGGGCACTCGGCGCGCTCAACGCGTTCGAGGGCGTCGCACTCCGGTATTCCAACGTGTACGGTCCGCGCCAGGATCCGGCCTCCGAGGCCGGCGTAGTGTCGATCTTTGTCTCGCGCCTTCTCAAGGGACAACCGCTGACGATCTTTGGCGACGGCAAGCAGACCCGCGACTACGTCTTTGTGCGCGACGTGGCGCGCGCCAACCTCCTCGCGGCGTCGGTCGCTGTGCAACGCGGCGATCGGCTCGACGTCCCCGCCTTCAATGTCGCAACAGGCAGCGAGACCTCTGTCAACGATCTGGCCCAGCATGTGGCCGGAGCGCTGGGGAAGACTGCGGTGATCGAGTACGCGCCGGCCCGCGCCGGCGAACTCGCGCGCTCGTGTCTCGACGTATCGAAGGCCGCGCGACAGCTCGGCTGGAAGCCGCAGGTTTCGTTCGATGAAGGCATGAAGGCGCTCGCCGGCTGGTTCGAAGGGACGGTGCGCTGATGCAAGGCGCTCCGGCGGCCAGCTACAGCGTGGTCGATCTGGTTGCCGGAGCGAGTATCGAGACCCAGGCCGTCGTCGCGATCTGCCTCCTCTTCTCGCTGGTCTCCTGGTACATCATCGGCGCCAAATGGTGGGAGCTCTCCCGACTGCGCCGGCGTCGCGCAGAATTTGACGACGCCATGGGACGCACCCGCAGCATCGCCGAGCGCGAGCAGGCCGTCACCGCGCTGGCACCGTCACCCTTTGCCGATACCGTGCGCGCCACCGCCGGCTTTCTCAGCGATCTCCGCGCCGCCATGCAGCGCGACGGTGTGGCCCGCAGCGGCCTCTCGCTCACGCAACTCGAAGCATTGACGATGACGCTCGAGAGCAGCGCCGGCGAATCGGTGTCGCGCGCTGGTCGCATGGTGCCGATGCTCGCGATCGTCGCCGCAACATCGCCCCTGCTTGGTCTGTTTGGCACTGTGCTCGGCATCATGCGCGCGTTCCTCGGCATCGCCAACGGTGGCACGTCGCAGATCAGTGCGGTCGCGCCGGGCATTGCCGAGGCGCTGATTACCACGGCGGTTGGGCTTGGAGCCGCGATTCCCGCGGTCATTGCCTACAACGTGTTCTCGGCGCGGCTCGACCAGATGGAAAGCGAGCTCGAGCGGCTGGCGCAGGAAACCATCGGCGCGCTCGGCCGCGAGGGGAAGCTCTAGATGGCGCAATTCGGCCTGCTGGGACAGCGGCGCCGGCGCCGCCAGCTCAACGCCGAGGTGAACATCATCAACCTCGTCGACGTGATGCTGGTGCTCCTGATCATCTTCATGGTGACCGCGCCGATCATGCAGAGCGGCGTGCAGGTGCATTTGCCGCGCGCCGATGTGCAGCCGGTGGATATTCCCGATGCGATCACCATCTCGATTGATCGTAGCGGTCACATCGCCGTCGGCGACAAGAGTGTGACCTTCGCGCAGCTTCAGACATCTCTCAAGGTGATGGTCGCAGCGGGACACGCAAAGAGCGTGATGGTCTTTGCCGATTCCGCCGCGTCGGTATCGGATATGGTGCGGGTACTCGCGGTGGTACGCCAGGCGGGAGTGGAAAAGGTGAGCATTGGAGCCCAACCAGGCACTGACAAGTGAGCGCGGGTGCCGCCGAGGCACCATCGACGCTTCCCGCCGGGCTTGCCGGGACCACGCTGGCGCACGGGCTCCTGGTGGTCGCTATCATCTTTGCCGCGCATGAGGCGCATCGTCCGCAGCCGCAGGTCTATTCCGTCGATCTGGTGGCGGCTCCGCTTCCCGCTCCTGCACCCAAGCACGCGCCGCGTGAAGCGGTGCCGGTAGCGCCCAAGGAAGCCCCGGCGCGGGTCAAGCCCCACACCACCAAGCCCAAGGCAGTGCCACCGCCCAAGGCCGTGCCGCCCGATGCCAGGCACGCCGACGATACCCCGCCGGTGACGAGTACGCCGGCCAAGCCTGCGCCGAGCGAGACGCCGAGCACCGGGCAGGACAAGGCAACGGTGCAGCAGAAGGGAACCGACTTTCCCTTTCCCGACTATCTGCGTCGCATTGAGAACGCCATTGCGGCAAACTGGACGCGACCGGCCGGCACCGCGGGGTTTCAGGCCGAGATCGGTTTTGTGATTCATCGCGACGGGTCGGTGACGGGACTCAAGGTGCTGACGCCCTCGCGATTCCTGACCTTTGACAACGCCGCCCTCGCGGCCGTCGAAGCCGCGGGGAACTCCCACGCGTTCGGCCCGCTGCCCAACGACTTCCCCGGGGACGAATTGCCGATCTCGTTCACCTTCACGCCAAAGAAGCCTTCGCAGTGATCCGACGCCTGCTGTCCGCCGTCCCGCTCCTCCTGGTGCTTGGCCATGCGGCCGGTGCCCAGGACTCCACCCGGATCAAGCTGGCGCTGACCTATGTGAATGGTGCACAGCCCGGACTCGTCGTCTTTGCGGGGCCGGGCCTCGATTCGGTCCGCCGGATCGTGGAGCGAGACCTCAAGTACTCGGATCGCTTCACGGTCGAGGAGATCCCGGATTCGATGGCGCGGCTCAACGGTACCGCCCTCGATCCGCAGCTCTTTCAGCAGTTCGGTCTGGCGTATGTGGTGGAGCTGGAGCCGGCACCGGGTGGGGCGGACGTCAAGCTGTACGATGTGGCCACCGCCAAGGTCCTGCAGGAAGGTGTGCGGCAGATGGATGTCCGGGGGGTGGGCGACGCCCGGCTCACCATTCACAAGGTGAGCGATGAGCTCGTCAACTGGGCGACCGGCGGGATCGGGATTGCGGCGACGCGGGTGGCGTTCTTGCGCGAGGTGAATGGCGACAATGGGATCTGGCGTGTCGATGCGGACGGGGCCAACATGGTGCGGGTGACCGCGCCGGGTGGCCGGATGCTTCACCCCGCGTGGAGCCCGGATGGTACATCGATCGCCTATTCGGAGTTCGCCGACGGACGCTGGAGTCTCTATGTGATGCGGCTGCTCAATCACACGCGGGTCCGGGTTCCCACGGCCACCTCGGGGAACGCCGAAAGCCCCAGTTTTTCCCCGGATGGCAAACAGCTGGCGTTCGCGTCGGACGCCGGATCGTACACGGATATCGGCGTGGTGGATATGGTACAGATGTGCTGTGCGCACTTGCTGATGAACAAGCTGGCGCTGAGCACGCACCCTACCTATTCTCCTGATGGTCGGCGGATCGCATTCGAATCGGATCGCACGGGGATTTCGCAGATCTGGGTGATGGACAACGACGGCGCGAGTTCCGAACAGCTCGTGCCGGCCGAGCCCGGACCGACGGGAAGCCTGGCCGAATCGCATGCGCCGGAGTGGTCGCCCGATAACACGATGATTGCTTTTGCCCGCGAGGCGGCCAGCGGGCGGCAGGTGTTCACCTACACGATCGGGAGTCAGCGGGTCGTGCAGCGCACCAATCAGAGCACCAACGAGGATCCCAGCTGGGCGCCCGACTCACGCCACATTGTGGTCAAGTCCCGGCGTTCTGGACCCGAGCAGTTGTGGATCGTCGATCTGGTCTCCGGCAACTGGCGTGCGCTGGTGGCAGCTCCCGGGGTCACGGCCCGATTTCCGGCGTGGTCACGTTCGCTCTCGAACCCCTAGATGGAGACTCGCATGAACCGGCGCTACCTGATGGTCGCCCTGCTCGGGCTCACGACCATTGCGACGGCCTGTCATCACAAGCCACCTGTTGTGGCTCCGACGCCAACCAAGCCGGCGCCGCCACCGCCCACGGGACCGGACACGGCGGCACTCAACCGTCATATCCTTGACTCCATCGCGAACGCGAGGGCCGCTGCCGCAGCGGCGGCCGCCGCGCAAGCGGCTCGAGATTCGGCCGCGGCTGCCGCAGCGACACAGCGGGAGGCCAACGCCGCGATCGGTGCGATGATCCACTTCGATTACAACAAGGCGGAGATCTCATCCGCAGACGGACAGAAGCTCGACGCCAAGGCTGCCGTGATGAAGTCGCACCCCACCGTGCGCATCCGCATCACCGGCAACTGTGACGAGCGCGGTTCCGACGATTACAACATCGCCCTGGGCACGCGGCGCGCAGCGGCGGCCAAGGAATACCTGGTCAGGGCCGGCATCGATGCCTCACGCATCGACGTCGCCTCCCTCGGCCGCGAGAAGCCGCTCGATCCTGGTCACGACGAAAACGCCTGGTCGCGCAATCGCCGGGACGAGTTTGAAGTGATCGCCGGCCAGCAGGCGCTGGGGAATCCCTGATGCGCTGGCCGCTCGGATTCGTCGCGGTGGCCGCTGGACTCGCGGCCTGCGCCACGCCCGCCCAGGTGGAACGGGTGGAAGCGCACGTCGGCGTGCTCGAGCAGCATGAAGCGCATGCCGACTCGGTGCGGGCCGCCGAGTCGGCGCGCGTGATGGCCGCGCAGCAGCGATTGCTCGACTCGCTCGCCATGAGCGTCCGGGCGCTGCAGGACAACATCGCCGCCGGCGGCCGTGAGAACGAGGCGCACTTTTCCGATGTGCGCCGTCTGATCGCAACCCTTGCCGACGCGAGCAACGCCACGCAGGCCCGTGTCAATCAGGCGATCGCGCAGATGGACGCGCGCGACATGCAGATGGCGGCCGCGGCGGCGACACCGCCCGCGAGCAACGACACGACGCACAGCGCCGGCACGACGGCGCCGCTGTCTCCCTCGGCCGACGCGCTGTACGAGCAGGGAAGGACCGACCTGCTCAAGGGGTCGAACACGTCGGCGCAGATGGTCTTTCACTCGCTGATCCAGACGTACCCGACGTCGCCGTTCGTGCCGGCCGCACTGCTCGGACTCGGTGAGTCGTTTGATCCGGCGCAGCCCGATTCCGCCCGCGCCTACTATCAGCAGGTGGTCAAGACTTATCCCGATTCTGCCGCGGTGCCGCTCTACAAGCTCGCGCAGATCGAGGAACGCCGCACACCGCCCAATCTGGTGGCGGCCAAGGCGTTCTATCAGCAGATCGTGACGGACCGGTACAAGTCATCCGACGTGTACGGGCTGGCGGTCGACTGGCTCCAGAAGCACCCGTAGCGCCGGCCCGGACCGGCGCGCTGCCATGACTACACCCGCCGGCGAGATGCCGTTTCTCGAGCACCTCGAGGAACTCCGTGGCCGCCTCATCAAGTCCCTGTCCGCCGTCGTGGTGGGGTTCGGGATTTCGTGGTGGGCGGTGGTGCAATTCAATCTCATTGCCCGCATCAAGGCGCCGATCGCGCCGTACCTCCCGGCCGGCCGGCTCATTGTACTCACCCCCACCGAGTCGTGGATGGTCACTCTCAAGCTCGGACTCGTGCTGGGGCTCGTGCTGGCGTCGCCGGTCATCATCTATCAGGTCTGGGCATTCCTTTCCCCCGCGCTCTTTCCGCGCGAGAAAAAAGCGGTCATCCCCGCGCTGTTCATCGGAGCGCTGCTTTTTCTCCTTGGCGCCTGGCTTGGCTGGCACATCGCGCTGCCGTCCATGCTGCACTTCTTCCACGGCTTCCAGCAGGATGAGTTTACCTGGCAGATCACCTGGGATTCCTATTTCAGTCTGGTGATGCAGATCGTCGTGTACTTCGGTGTCGGCTTCGAGTTGCCGCTGGTGATGATTCTCCTCGCGGTGCTCGGCGTGATGAGCTACCGCAAGTATCTCAAGCTGGGGCGCTTCGCGATTGTGCTGTGTGCGGTTGGGGGCGCGTTCTTCTCGCCCACCCCCGACGTGCTGTCCATGGTGATTGTCATGTTGCTGCTGCTCTGTCTGTATGGCATCGGTGTGGCGGGCGCGTACGTGGTGGAGCGCCGCAAGCGGCTCAGCGCCAATGTCGCAGGGCTGCTGATCCTGGTGGCGCTCTGTGCCACGCCGCGTGAGTTGCGCGCGCAGAATCCGCCAGTGGTGCTCCCCACGGGGCTGCCGGGTCAGACCGGCACCGACACCACCCGGCACCTCCCGGGTGGTGTTTCTCGTTCCATCGACACGGCGACCGCGCGGCGCCTTGGGCTTCCGTCCGCTCCCACGGCAAAATTTCCGTCGGCCGACGAGCTGATGCAGCGGATTCTCGATCTGGACGGCTATACCACGACGCGGTACGTGGCGGACACGTCGCTCGTGCGCGCCGCGGGTGACCGCCATGTGGAACTGCACAACAATGCCGCGACGCAGCGTGAGAAAGAGGGCACACTCGAGGCCAAGGACATCACGTACTCCGAACAGGGCTGCACGATCGTGGCCAGCGGTGCGCCGCGCTCGTTCAATCAGGGCAAGATTCTCATCGGTCAGGAGATCACGTACAACACCTGTGCTGAGCGGGCCGTGATCGACAACGCCTACACATCGTTCAGCGAGCCGAGCATGCCGGGCAACTGGTTTGTGCGCGGGAAGCTGGCGATCGACTCTTCCGCCAAGCGGCTCTATGCGGGCCACGCCGAGTTCACGTCGTGCGATCTCCCCGATCCGCACTATCACTTTGCCGCGAGTGAGCTCAAGTGGGTCTCACAGTCGGTGATCGTGGCGCGTCCGGTGGTGCTCTACGTGCGCGACGTGCCGGTGGTGTGGCTGCCGTTCATCTTCCAGGACACCAAGAACAACCGGCATTCGGGGATTCTGATTCCGCAGTTCGGCATCAACGACATCGTGCGTCCTACGCCCGGGTACAATCGCCAGATCACCAATCTGGGATACTACTGGGCGCCCAACAATTACATGGATGTGACCACGCGATTCGACTGGTTCTCCAACAACTACATCCAGTACGGCGCCGATCTGCGCTACCGGTCCCTCGATCGCTTCATTCAGGACGGGAGCGATCTGGCCTTCAGCGAGCAGCGCTATAACAGCGGCAGTACGTCGCAGTCGATTCACTGGGCCCATTACCAGCAGTTCAACGTGAACACATCGCTCAAGCTCAACTTCAACTATTCCAACAACACCACGGCGCTGCAGAACAGCTCGGTCGATCCCACGCAGGTGACGCAGTCGATCACCAGCTCCGCCAACGCCACCAAGCGCTTCCGCTGGGGCTCGGTGACGTTTGGTGCGGATCGGAGCCAGACGCTGACCGATGGCGTGACCAGCATGACGCTGCCGTCCCTCACGATCTCGCCACAGCCGATCGCGCTGGGAGCGAACAGCAGCTGGTCGCCGTCCCTGACCTTTTCCAACATGACCCAGGCCAACGCGCCGCTGCCGGCCATTCAGACCGTCGCCAACGGCGCGGTCGACACGCTGCACAACACCGGCAGCTCGCGCAGCTCGTCAATGACCATCACCACGCCCTTCGATATTCGGGGCTTCACGCTCAACATGACCGCGTCGGCCAACGACGTACAGGTGACCGGGCGCACGTCGGTGACGTCGCGCGTGCCCGATCTTGCGACCGCCGACCCGAACGACTCGCTCACCGTGAACAGTGTGCGCAACGGCTCGTTTCACACCGGCCTCGATGTCTCCGCCGGCATCAGCCTGCCGATCCTGGCGCGCAATACCTGGAAGATCACGCCGTCGGTCAACGCGACGAATGTGATCGACGGCCAGCCGCTCTTTCTGCGCTCCGACGGCAGCAACGGTGCCTGGACGACGCAGGGAAAGAAGCTGCAGCTGGAACTGGCGTCGGCCCCGACGTTTTTTGGCTTTCTCAATGCGCCGATCGGTCCGGCGGTCCGCACGCGATACACCTTTGCCCCGACCATCGACGTGCGCTGGTCGCCGGCGGCGTCGGTGTCACCGGCCTTTGCGCAGGCGGTGGCGGGCGAGGGTGTGATCGCGGTGCCGGTGATCGTGCCCGCGACGATGACGGCGCAGGTCGGCCTGCAGCAGGTGATCGAGGCCAAGGTCCATCCGCCGGCGCACGACACGACGACCGATCAGACCAAGTGGCCCAACCGGCGGATCCTGCAGCTCACCACGTCGGCGGTCGGGTACGATTTCGAGCAGGCACAACTGGCTGGGCATACGGGCTGGGTGACGTCGTCGATCTCCAATTCCGTGCAGACGGATCTGATTCCCGGTTTTCAGCTATCGGTCACGCACGATCTCTGGCAGGGCCAGGTCGGCAGCGATACGGCCAAGTTCTCGCCGTTCCTCACCAATGTGGCGGCGAATTTCTCGATCAGCGGCCACATGCTCCGCTCGCTTGGATCGCTCGTGGGCCTGCGCTCGCACGACACGGCGACAACACCCTCACCCCCGCCGCCCGGCGGGGCGGCAGGCGCGTTGAGTGCCTCGGGCAACGTCCCGATGTACGCGACCGGCATTGTTGCCGTCGGGAACGGCGCGCCACTGGCCGGGCATGATTTCCAGGCCAGCGTGACGTATTCGCTCTCGCGCACCCGGCCGTTCAGCAACCTGCTGGCGCCCACGGTAACGACGCTGCCGACCGATCTTACCGGTATTGGTGCAACCGATCCGATCCCGCTGCCGCCGATTCCGGCGCTGCAGACCGTGGGCTCGCAAAGCGATATCCAGTTGCAGCTGTCGTTCTCGCCGACACCGTTCTGGACGGTGAGCTGGAGCACCGAGTACGACGCCACGCTCCACACCTTCTCGTCCCAGAACATCCAGCTCCAGCGGGATCTGCACGACTGGCGGGCCAACTTTACCTTCTCCAAGGCACCCAACGGGAATTTTGCCCTCTATTTCACCGTTTTCCTGATCAACCTTCCCGAAATCAAGGGCGACTACCGCCAGAGCACGATCCAGCAGCAGTAGCCGTCTCAGGTCGCATTCCCAAGCCGCACGCCTCAGGCCCCACGCCCCGTCCGCCGATGCTTGCTGTATCCCGTCGCTTGTGCCGGCGTCGGGGCGGCCCTACACTTCAAACCTCAAGCCCCATCAGCACTTGGGCCACGTCCATCACTCCGGCGGACCATGACGCTGCAGAAGCTCAAAATCGCTGCGCGGCAGCATGAGCAGCGCGAAGAATGGCACGCGGCGATCGACCTCTACCGCCAGGCAATCCGGGAAGCCGAGGGCACCTCCGAAGGGGGTGATCCGGCGCTCTTCAACCGGATTGGCGATCTGGCTCACAAGGCCGGCGACGATGCCGCTGCCTGTGACGCCTGGGAGCAGGCGGCCAGCCGCTACGGCGACCTGGGATTCTTCAACAACGCGATTGCGTTGTGCGGCAAGATTCTCCGGCTCGATCCCTCGCATCTGCAGACCTACATCGAGCTGGCTCGCCTCCAGGCGCGCAAGCGCGTGCTCTACGAAGTCCGGCTCAACCTCCACGCCTATCTCGAACGGATGAACGCCGGCGGTCGCGGCGACACGGCGCGCGGCGCACTGCAGAAGTTCGGTGAAGATTTTCCCGGCTGGCGCGATCTCGATCATCTGCTCGATGAGCTCCTCGGTCGCGAGCGCGCGGCGGAGGGGTCGCGCGCTACGACCGCGGCCGGTCCGGCCGGCGGCGGCCTTGTCTTCATCGACACCGGCCCGATCGAGATCGAGCATGTCTCCGAGCCGCCCGCGGCTCCGGTCGAGCTGGTGGTGGAATCCACCGTCATCGCGGACCTGGAGTTTGAGCCACGCGCCGATGTGGGACCGCTCGCCGGCTTCGAGCCGACGACGCCGGACACCGCGGAGGGGGAGCGCATCGATGCGGCGCCGCTGTCGGGCTTCCAGCCGACACTGCCGGAGGAACACGGCGCCGAACCCGCCGATGCCGGCACGCGAGTGGAAGGACTCATCGACGCCGACCGGATCTCCGGCGATGTCAAGTTCGCCGCGCCGCTCGAAGGGCTCGACAACGGCGTGATGCCGGTGGTGAGCGCCGAGGGTGATCGCATCGAAGGGCTCGTGCAGACATCGCTCGCCGCTCCCGCGGATGACGACGTGGCGCTCGACGTTCCCGAGGGCGGCGCCGATCTCACCTTCATCGAGACCGACGCGTCGGCGCCACCGGCGGAGCTGCCGCATGCCGATGCCAACGACCCGCTCGGCCAGCGCGTGCTCGCCAATGCGCTGCTCGAGCGCGGCGACCGGCACGCAGGGATCGCGGCACTCGAACGCGCGCTGGAACTTTATCAGTCGCAGAGCGAGTGGCTGCACGCCTATCAGGTGGCGGGCGAGCTGATTCAGGCGGACCCGGAAGTGATCGACCGGCATCAGACGCGCGTCGAGATTGCGGCCCGGATGCGCGACCCGGCTCGTCTGTGCGAGGCATACGCCGATCTGGGCGATACGCTGGTGCGCAGCGGCAGCACCGACAAGGCGGTCGCCGTCTATCGGCGCGTGCTCGAGATCGACGATCAGCATCCCCGGGCGCGCGCCGCCCTGCAGGCGATGGCGCCGGAGACCACGCGCCCCGAGGGCGATCATGGCTTTGTCGATCTGGGCGCGATGTTGATCGACACTGGACCGACATCGACCCGCATGCGCACCGAAATGCCCGATGTCGCGCCCGATGAGCAGGACACATTCCGCGACGCACTCAACGAGTTCAAGCGCGCACTCGATCAGAACCTGCCGATCGAGGATCATCAGTCGCACTATGATCTGGGCATCGCGTTCAAGGAGATGGGACTCCTCGACGAAGCGATCGGCGAATTCCAGAAGGCGCTGCGCGCGCCCGAGGTTCGACTGCGCACGTCGGAGGCGTTGGGCCAGGTTTTCTTTGACCAGGGCCGTCCTGCGGTGGCGGAAGCGGTGCTCCGCGGTGTCGAGCGCGGCCCGGAAGGCGACGCTGAGAAGATTGGTGTGTTGTACTGGCTGGGCCGATCGCTGGAAGCGCAGGGACGCGAAGCGGACGCGCTGGCCTTCTATCAGCGCGTGCTCGCGGTCGATGTCGGCTTCCACGACGCGGCCGATCGCATCGCGCAGGCCGGCCGCCGGAGCAACGGATGACGGTCCCGCAGCTGCGGCCGCTTTCGCTCGCCGATCTGCAGGCCGCGATCGAGCCGCGGCTGGTGCAGGTCGAACACGAAATGCGGCGGATGATCGAGGCGGACTTTCCCCTCATTGCCGATGTCAACCAGCACCTCCTCCGCATGCGCGGCAAGATGTTCCGCCCCACGCTGGTGCTCCTCGCGGACGAAGCGACCGGCGGTCCGTCGCGCCACGGCGCCACGCTCGCCGCGGTGATCGAACTGATCCACCTGGCCACGCTGGTGCACGACGATGCGGTCGACCACTCGGTGTTGCGGCGCGGCATGCCCACGATCAACGCGCTCTTTTCGCACCAGGTGTCGGTCATCATGGGCGATTTTCTCTATTCGCGCGCCATGGTCGAACTGGTGCGGCTTGGCGATCTGCGCGCGCTGCGCACCCTCGCCCGTGTGACCAACGAGATGACCATTGGTGAGATGCGCCAGTTGCTCGCGCATGATCGCCTTGCGTTTTCCGAAGAACAGTACGATCTCCTGATCAAGGCCAAGACCGCGTCGCTCATTTCGGGTGCCTGCGAAGTTGGCGCGCTCGAAGCGCCCCGCGATCAGCAGGCGATCCTTGGACGCTTTGGCGAGAAGCTTGGCATGGCCTTCCAGATCGTCGATGATGTGCTCGACTACACCTCGGACGAGCTGACCACCGGCAAGCCCTCGGGGCTCGACCTGCGCGAGCACAAGGTGACGCTGCCGCTGATCTACGCCCTGCCGCGCTTTACCGTCGCGGAACGGGCGGCGCTCGACTCGCTGCTCGACGCCGCGACCCCGTCCGACGAGGCGATTGCGGCCATTGTGCTCGCGGTCACCCGGCACGGCGGGATCGACGAGGCCCGGGAACGGGCGCAGCGCCTGGTGGCCGAAGCCGAAGATGACCTTGCCCTCCTGCCTGAATCGCCCGCGCGCGAGACGCTCCGCGCCTCCCTGAGCTACGTAGTGGAAAGGCGGCGGTAATGCCCGCTGGACCCAAGCGTCCCGGCTTCTATCTCGGTGTCCTCGTCACCGGCTTCCTGATCGGCGGCTTTCTGTCTGCGCTGATGGCCCGGTTCCTCCCGGATTCACCGGCCCGTAGCTTTTTCACCTACAGCCTGACCCCCGCCATCGGGCCTGTCTCCGTCAATCTGCTGGTGGTATCATTCACGATCGGGGTGGGGCTCAATATTTCGGTCATGAGCCTGATTGGCGTCGCGCTGGCCTACTACGCGGCGCGATCGCTCTTCTGAGGAAGCGGGGTGTGCAATGGATGAATTCAGCTTTGGCAAGATTCTCCTGCTTGCCGTCATCATTCTGCTGGTCTTCGGCGCCCGGCGGTTGCCGGAAATCGGCGCGTCGATGGGCAAGGGAATCCGCGAATTCAAGCGTTCCCTTTCCGACACGCAGGACGCGCTGAACAAGCCGGTAGCAAGTGACGATCAGCAGCGCCTGGCGTCGTCGCAGCGAGTCATCGACGACAAGGTACCAGCGCCGACGGGTGGCGAGCCCAAGCGGTTGTCGCAGTAGTCACACCGCACACGCGGGTTGAGCAAAGCAGAACGGGCGCCTCGATGAGGCGCCCGTTTGCATTCGTGTGCAGCCCGCCGTGATCAGTTGCTGCTGCCCGGCTGGGGGGGCGCCGCCGCTTCCGCTTCGGCGTTGGTCTTCCGGAGCGCGTTGCGGTCGTCGACGATCTTGGCGTCGGTGCGGAGCGCGGTGACGTACGTGCGCACCCGGTCCTGCTTGACCGACTGAATCATGTCGCCGCGATTGCGGATCTTGTTCTTCTCGAAGTCGGCGGAGTCGGCCATCTGGTGCTCGAGCACCTGAATCACGTAAATGCCGTCCGGCGTGTCGATCGGCGTGCTCACCTGGCCCTTGGGAAGGCCGAATGCCGCGCCCACCAGCTTGGGCGTGGTCAGCGGCGGAGTGACGCGGCTGAAGAGCGGGAACGTCTTGTTGGGCAAGTTGAGCGCCTTGGATGCATCGGCGAGCGACTGTCCCTTGGCGATGCGGCTTTCGAGATCGGCCGCGATCGCCTTGGCCTTCTCGTCCTTCTTGCTGTCGCGCACCACCACGGACACACCGGTGCGGATCTGCGCCAACGCCGGCGTACCCGCGGGCTGAATCGAGTCGAGCCGGAACACATATTCGGCGGCCTCGCCCTCGATCACGTCCGAAGTCTCGCCGAGCTTGGCCTGGAATGCCCAGACGCCCGCGTCGGGAACGACGTAGGTGCCGACCAGCACGCGGCTCCCTTCCTGGACCGGACCCGTGTGGCCGACCGGCAGGTGCAGGGCACGCGCGACTGTATCGAGTGCGGCCGGATCGAGCCGGGCAGCACCAAGACGCTGGAGCGAATCGGTCGCGGCGTCCACCTGGGTGCGGTGCGCGCCGGCCAGCTCGAAGGGAATCAGGATGTGCCGCGCGGTGGCGCTGTCGCCGCTGCGCTTGGTGACTTCGATCAGGTGGTAGCCGAACCCGGTCTTGACCGGCTCCGACACCGTGTTGAGCGGCAGGGAGAAGACGGCCTTGTCGAACTCCGCGACCATCTTGCCCTTGGCAAAGGTGCCGAGATCGCCGCCGTTCTTGGCGCTGGTGGTGTCGGACGATTCGCGCTTGGCCACATCGGCAAAGGCCAGACCGCCGATGATCTGCTCGCGGAGATCCTCGGCGCGCGCCAGTGCCGCGGCGCTGTCGCTCGCGTCAAGCAGGCGCGGGACCGCGACAAAGCTCATGAATGCGGCGCGCGGCCGGCTGAATTCCTTGAGATGGCTGCGGTAGTACGCTTCGACTTCGGCGTCCGAGACGGGGACCGCGCTGTCCGGCACGGCGTTGCGTCCGATGATCGCGGTGAGCGACATGCTCACCTTCTCGTTCACATCGCGATAGCGCTCCCAGAGTGCCGCATCGGACAGATAGATGTCCGAGGTGATGTCGGTAAAGAGCTTGGTGCGCAGCAGATCGTCGCGAGCCTGCTGTTCGAGCATCGGGATGTACTGCTGCCCGATCGGCGACGCGAGCCAGCGCTGATACTTGGCCAGGTCAAAATGACCTTCGGTCTGGAAGTCGGGCAGCGCCTGCAGATCCTGCGGCGGCACATTGCGGATCCAGTCGGCCACCTGATCGGTAGTGACGCCAATGTGATACTTGGCTATCTCGTCGCCGATGACGGCGTTCTGGATGAACTGCTCCCAGACCTGATTGCGGACCTGCTCGACATCCTCGAGGCCCAGCGACGTGCCGGTCGTCCGCTGACGCTCGGTGATCGCGTTCTGGACGGCCTGCTGGTAGACCCGGGCGTCCACGGCGGTTCCGTTGATCGAGCCGACGGAGGTCTTGGTAAAGAGACCTCCCTGACCGGAAATGCCGCTCAGGTTGAAGATCATCCAGCCGAGGAACGTGATGGTGATCACGTAGACGACCGGTTTGGCGGCATTGCGAAACGCTTGCATCATACGATGGTTCGACCAGCTCCCGGCGATAAAGAGTAAGCCCGGAAACCTAGCCGTCCGGCGGCGGAGCCTCAAGCTGGCGGAGCGGTTGACACCCGGTCTCGCGCGAGCTAGGGTTGCCCTCCCTCCGATTCTGACCGACACTCCGACGACGATGTCACACGGACCCGAGCTCGATTATCTCGCGGCGCGCTGGGAAGAGCGGCAGGAAGCGACCGTCTTTGCCGCCCTGGCCGATGGACTGCGCAAGCGGGGCGCCTTCGAGCAGGCTGAGGCAGTGGCCATGCGGGGCGTGGCGCGGTGGCCCGAGTATCTCCCCGGCTATGTGGCATTGGCCCGGATCCATCGCGACGCCGGCCACCCCGACGCGGCGGCCGCAGCGTTGAGAGCCGGGCTCGCCCGCGTCCCGGACCATCCGGTGGCGCTCGAAGAACTGGAACAGCTCACCCCTTTGTCTGCCGCTCCGGAGGACCCGCTGGAACATTCCACCCTATCTGCCGAGACCGCGCTGGAGAGCGACGCGCTGGTCTACGCCGACGCCGGCGACAGCGAGGACGATCTCGCGCGCGACGCCGACCCGGTGGTCACCGAGTCGCTCGCGATGCTCTATCATGGACAGGGACACCTCGACCGCGCGCTGGAAGTGTTCGAGGCGTTGATTGCCAGGGATCCCGGCAATACGGGGCTCGCCGCACGTCGCGACCGCCTGCGGCGCGACGCCGGTGGCCGGCGCCCGCGGCCGTACGCCGCGGTGCGGAGCGGTGGTCTCAGCGTCGGGCAATGGCTTGGCGCCATCGCCGCCGCACGGCCCGCCACGCCCCGAGCGCTGACCGGCTACGATGCGTTCTTCGATGCGCCGCCGGTCGCGCGTGACGGCGAGGACCTTGAGGCGTTTCAGGCGTGGCTCAAGGAACTGGCTCGATGACGCGCATCGTGGTGATCAACGGACCCAACCTGAACCTGCTCGGCACACGCGAGCCCGCGATCTACGGACATGCCACGCTCGCCGATCTCGAGACGGCGCTCAGCGCGCGTGCGGCCGAGCTGAGCGTCACGGTCAGTTTTTCGCAATCGAATCACGAAGGTGAACTCGTCGACCTCGTCCAGGGACTGCGTCCGCGCGCTGATGGCGCGATCATCAACCTGGGCGCCTACACCCACACGTCGCTCGCCTTGCGCGACGCCTTTCTGGCAGCGCCGTTGCCCTTCGTCGAAGTGCATCTTTCGAACCTCTTCAAGCGCGAAGAAGCGCGCCATCGGTCGGTCACGGCGGATCTCGCCCTGGGCATCATCGCGGGCTTCGGCATGCGCGGCTATCTGCTCGCGCTCGATGCGCTCGTCGACGCGCTGCGCGCCGCGCGGGGGTGAGCGGTCTGGCGCCGGATCGACGCCTCGCCCGGCAGGCGAGTGCGGTGGCCGCGGCCACCGCGCACGGCCTCGCTGCGCTCGTCGTCAGCCACCTTCCCAACATTCGCTGGCTGACGGGCTTCACCGGCAGCGCGGGTCTGCTGCTGCTGGCGCAGGACCGCACCATCCTCGTCACCGATTTTCGCTATGCGACGCAGGCGCCTCGCGAAGTCCATGGCGCGGGAGAGGTCGTCGTCGAACCCCGCAATATCTGGGACCGCCTCCGCCGTGAGCTTGCCGCCGTCGATCCCGCGGCCACCGGAATCGAGGCACACGCGCTCACCTTGCGCGACGCCGAGCGCTTGAACGGTGCGGTCAAAGGGCGGATCGTGCCGGTGGCCGACCTGATCGAAGCGTTGCGCCAGATCAAGGATGCTGGTGAGATCGCCGCGATCCACGCCGCCGCCGACCTGGCACTCGAGGCCCTGGGCGAGGTGGTCCCGACGGTGGTGGCGGGCGAACGCGAACTCGATGTGGCCGTCCGTCTCGAAGCTGCGCTCCGGCGTCGAGGCAGCGAGTGGCACCCCTTTCCGACCATCATCGCCTCAGGTCCGCGTGCCGCGCTGCCCCATGCCCGCACCTCGGAGCGCGTGATCGCTCGCGGCGAATTTCTGCTGATCGATTTTGGCGCCCAGGTGGACGGCTATTGCTCCGATATCACCCGCACCTTTGCCATCGGACTCCCCGACGAACGTCAGCGGACCATCTATGCGCTGGTGCAGGATGCCCAGGTCCGGGCCAGGCAGGGAATCCGGGCCGGTATGCTGGGTCGCGAAGCGGACGCCCTCGCGCGCGACGTCATTGCCGCCCGCGGCTACGGCGAGGCGTTCGGTCATTCGCTCGGTCATGGCCTCGGCCTCGAAGTGCATGAGGCGCCGCGACTTGCCGCCACCGCTGAGGCGCCGCTGCCCGAGGGCGCGGTGGTCACGATTGAACCGGGAGTCTATCTTCCGGGGTGGGGCGGTGTCCGGCTGGAAGACGATGTCTGGCTTTCGGCGGATGGTCCCGTGCTGCTTTCCGATGGTCAGACCGACCTGATCACCCTCGACGCCTAGCCGGGAGCTGGAGTGGCGACTACGGCGGACATTCACAATGGCCTGGTGCTCGACCTCGACGGCCAGTTGATGCAGGTGACCTACTTTCAGCATGTGAAACCGGGGAAGGGAAGCGCCTTTGTGCGCACCCGTCTCCGGAACGTCAAGACCGGCGCGGTGCTCGAAAAGACCTTCCCTTCGGGCGAACGTCTGCACCCGGTCGATCTGTCGTACCGTCCCATGACCTATTCCTACCGCGACGGCGACTTCTATCACTTCATGGACGCGCAGTCCTTTGACGATATCATGCTGACGGGACAGTTCATCGGCACCGCGCAGCTCAAGTACCTGAAGGAAGGAATGGAGTGCACCGGACTCCTGCACGACGAGACGGTCATCCTGGTGGACCTTCCCCATTTCGTGGAGTTGCAGATCGTGGAGACTGATCCCGGCATCCGGGGCGATACCGCGACCGGTGGGACCAAACCCGCGCGCCTGGAGACCGGCGCGGTGGTGCAGGTGCCGCTGTTTGTCGAGCCCGGCACAGTCATTCGCGTCGATCGGCGCGAAGACAAATACCTGACGCGCGTATGACCCCGGAAGAAATCCAGGAACTCGCGCGGGCGATCGAGCAGGTGCCCGGTCTCAAGGGGATCGACTTCCGCGACGTGCGCCGTCTGGCGCAGCTGCTGCGCGAACGCCCCGAGATCGGGTCGATCGAGCTCAAGGGCTTTTTTGGTACGGGCGTGGTGATCAGCCGCACCAGTCAGGGCGTGGCCGCACCCGCACCGATGATGGTGGCCGCGCCGGTGGCCGCCGCGGCACCCGCAGCCGCTGGGGCAGAGGTGGTCGCACCCGCCGCGGCACCGGCAAGCACGCTCAAGGAGATCCGCTCGCCGATGGTGGGCACCTTCTACGCGCAGCCGGAACCCGGTGCCGAAGCGTACGCTCGCGTGGGTTCGCGGGTGACATCGGGTCAGACCGTCTGCATTATCGAAGCGATGAAGATCATGAACGAGATCGAAGCCGAAGTGACCGGCGTGGTGCGCGAGGTGTGCGTCGAGGATACAGCGCCGGTCGAATACGGCCAGGTGCTCTTCCGCGTCGATCCCAATGGCTGAGGGCGCCATGCCGCCGGTCGGTCCGGCGCACGACGTGCTGAACGGCGAAGCCGGCGGTGGCGGCTTCCAGTTCCGCCAGGCGATCGTCGAGATGATTCAGCGCGGCGCGTCGGATCTCCTGCTCAAGGCCGGCCGTCCGCCCACGGTTCGCGTCGACGGCGAGCTCGTGGTGCTGCCGATGCCGCAGCTCCGGCCCGAAGAGCTCAAGGCGCTCGCCGAGTCGCTGATGACGCCGCGACAGTTGCGCGAGTTCAGCGAGGGCAAGGAAGCCGACTTCGGCATCGGTGTGCCGGGGATCGGTCGCTTCCGCAGCAACGTCTATCAGCAGCGCGGCACACTCGCCTTTGCGTTCCGCGCGATTCCCTACGAAGTGCGCACGGTGCGCGAGCTGCTGCTGCCGCCGGTGGTCGAAGAAGTCGCCCTCCG